>NZ_QTMZ01000001.1:0-296188 GCF_003602935.1 Bacteroides sp. AM54-2NS | reverse complement strand
CCTCCTGATAGTTTACTTTTTCTTTTGCCATAATCATTCTTGTTAAAGGTTACGGCGCAAAGATATGGCGGCTAACAACTTATGTCAAGGCGGAAAATAGAATGGTTACGTCATTCAACTAACGGTGAAACTGGTGAAACTCTGTTTAAAACTATTAGAGAATTACATAAATTCCATATTAATTAATGCACACAATTATATTACTGAATTTCAAAAGAATAGATTATTTTCCAATCACAGATTAAAAGAGCTTCAAAGAAAAAAGGAGAATGTTACCCTGATCTTTATAAGATAGTAACATTCTCCTAACAATCAATCTCTAACCAAACATCTACCTATTTCAACTCAAATGGTACAATACCTTTAATATCTCTGGATGAACTACCGATGATTGCCTCAAACTTGCCCGGTTCGGCCACCCATTCGTGTTTGGCATCATCAAAGAAGCTCAATGCTTTCTTATCAATCGTCAGCGTTACCGCTTTCTCTTCTCCCGGAGCCAATTTCACTTTTTGGAAACCTTTCAACTCTTTTACCGGACGAGGGAGAGAGGATTTCTTATCACTGATATAAAGCTGAACAACCTCCTGACCTTCACGAGTACCTGTATTCTTCACATTGACTGTGAAAGAAATGGTATCATCTGCTGTCATTGTTTTCTTGTCGGCCGAGGGTTTTCCATAGGCGAAAGTAGTGTAGCTCAATCCGTGTCCGAACGGGAACAGCGGTTTGATTTTCTCTTTATCCGCCCAGCGATAACCTACGAAAATATCTTCCCGATAGATTTCATTAATGGTGTCTCCTCTATGCTTAGACTGTGCCAGTTCTTCCTTATTACCCGGATATTCGCCCAGTTTATGAGCACCTACATCTTCCAGTTTTGCAGGGAAAGTGAAAGGAAGTTTTCCTGAAGGATTGGCGTCTCCCACCAATACGGAAGCAAGAGCTGTTCCGGCTTCCGAACCCAGGAACCAACCTTGAACAATAGCAGGCACTTCATTCACCCAAGCATAGCCACTGCATTGCCGGAGATATTGACAACAATCAGGTTTTTATTCACCTTTGCCAGTTCGCTTATCACTCTATCCTGCGCGTAAGGCAAACCTAAAGAAGCACGGTCCGAATCTTCACAATCCTGATGATTGCTCTTGTTCAAGCCACCGAAGAAGATAACATAGTCGGCATCTTTAGCCACTTGCAAAGCCTCTGCGAGCAGTTCATCTTCCGAACGGTTGTCCTTCAAATCCTGACCGGTTTTCACTCCGTTATACTCCCCTGTCGGATCGCCTACATACCCACGGGCATATACCACTTCCGCTTTTGAGCCCACACGGCTTTTCAGTCCATCCAACGGAGAAATCTCATATTTCACTTTCAAAGAAGAACTACCACCGCCCACAGTCATCATCTTTATCGCATTTTCACCGATCACTGCGATTTTCTTCGTTTTATTCAAATCGATAGGCAATACGTTACCGTTGTTCTGCAACAATACAATGCCTTCTTCTCCAATCTGACGTCCGGCTTGTCCGTGTTCGGGAGAGCCTAAAGAGCCGAACGGTTTGTGCGGATCCATTGAAGTGCGGAATATCAGACGAAGGACATTACTAACCTTTTCGTCCAGTTCCTTTGTTCCTACTTTACCCTCTTTTATCAGTTTCAGGTAAGGGAAAGCAAGGTAATAATTATCATACGCATTTCTCGTTCCGGCAGACAGTCCGTTCGTCCAGGAACCAAATTCCAAGTCCATACCATTGTGAATAGCCTGTTCAGTGTTGTGCACACCTCCCCAGTCGGACACTACAACGCCATCAAAACCCCATTCATCACGAAGAATATCTTTAAGCAGACGTTTGTTGTGACAAGCGTGCTGTCCCTGATAAAGATTATAAGAGCCCATAATCGACCATGTTCCACCTTCCTGAACAGCCGCTTTAAAAGCAGGCAGGTATATTTCATAAAGAGCACGATCACTCAATTGCACATTGGTGGTATGACGGTTGAACTCCTGATTGTTCAATGCATAATGCTTCACACAGGCAGCTACCCCGTTCTCTTGTACACCTTTGATGTAAGGAACTACCATAGTGGCGGATAGATACGGGTCTTCTCCCATATACTCGAAGTTACGTCCGTTCAAGGGAGTACGGTAGATATTCACACCGGGACCCAACAAGATGTCCTTCTTGCGATAACGCGCCTCTTCACCGATACTTTTCCCATAAAGATGCGACATTTCGGGATTCCATGTAGCAGCAAGACACGTCAGTGCCGGATAGGCAATACAAGAGTCGTTTGTCCATCCTGCCTGATCCCATTCATCCCACAACACTTCCGGACGGATACCATGAGGACCGTCTGTAGCCCATACTTCGGGGATTCCGAGGCGGGGAACGCCTGCCGAACTAAATTTAGACTGTGCATGAATCATCTTCACCTTTTCTTCAAGGGTCATCCGGTTCAATGCATCTTTCACTCGCTCTTCGATAGGCTTACCAGTATCCAGATACACGGGCTTCTGCGCAAAGGCAGGCAACGCAGTCATCACAGACAAGCCAAGTAACATTGTTTTGAGTTTCATGTTTATTGATGATATAAGAAATGAGTTAATACTTTATTTATATAGACTCCCAAACAGGGGATATTTCCTAGTGCCGGACGGGTTTATTAATGTTTTTTACATTATTCCGACCAAAGATGAATCCTGAAAGGGTACAATTCATCATACCCTTTCAGGATAGGTTCAATAAAAATCCGGCATCAATCTTCAGATCAATTTATTTTCTCAACCTTCAGATCAGCATTTGCATTGCCATTCGTTACATCAATGGTAAATCGATAGACAGCTCCTTCTTCAAATGCTTCATTATCCTGCATTTCCAAATTTCCAGAATCTGCAAGTTTAAGCTGTTCCACTAAAATAGAGTTTGCATAATTGCCGAATTCTCCTCCCCAATCATTTTGATGGAAGAACTTAAAGCTAATCGCCTCCCAGTCACCACTAGTCTTCAACGTTTCCCCAGCTTTCAAGGTTAGCTGATACTTTTTAGGAGCAACTTGTGCCAGACAGAGCGCTTTACCTGGCTCCCAACCTACTTCGGAAGACGTAACAGAAGGCTTACCGATTCCTTTCCCGATAGCCCAGATTGCACCCGTTCCGTCATCTTGCAATTTGGCCGGTTTACCATCTTTCAAAGCCATTACAGAAAAATACTTCAAAACAGCATTAGCTGTCACCCGATAATCTCCGTTAATCGGCAGGAACTTCAATGCACCATCACTTTGTTTCTCAAAGAAGTCAGGATCGATCCACCATTCATTCAAATTATCAATGCCCGTGACAGTTATCATTTGTCCTTGTGTAAACACCTGTTCCGACTTATATATATCAGTATCTGTCACCTCCATCTTATCATTACCAAAGAAAATATCCGGTGCAGGTAAATCTACCTTCCCTACTTTCTCCACTGTCAACACAGCCTTGGTATTGCCTTTCGTCACATCAACTGTAAACCTGTAAATACCTCCTCTTTCGAACTTCTGACCTTCTTCCAGTCCCAAGTTTCCATCCGATGAGATTTTAACCAATTCACTCGTTGTAGAAATAGCATCACCCTTAAACTCGCCGTTGTCCCATTTATTGATATGGAAGAACTTAAAGTTAATATCATCCACTTTCATGGTAACGCCAGCTATAAATGTCAGTTGATACTTCTTCGCAGTAAGCTGTGGCATACACAGACCGTTTTCCGGAGTCCACCCTACTTCAGAAAGTGCCACTGACGGTTTACCGATTCCTGTTCCAATAGCCCAGATAGCACCTGTTCCATCATCCTGCAACTTGGCAGCCTCACCATTCTTCAAAGCAATGACAGAGAAATACTTCATTTTACCATTGGCTGTTATTTGGTAACTTCCGTCAATCGGCAGGAATTTCAATGTTCCATCTTCCTGCTTTTCAAAATAATCCTGGTCTATCCACCAATTATCATAATCAGGCACCCCTTCAAACGCTAGAATGTCATTTTTCTTCAAGGTCAACTTGATTGCATAGATATCATTCTCTACCAATTCCATATCTTCACCGTTCACCTTTAACTTGGCAAATGGTTCTGCCTCGTAAGTCAACGTATTAAACTTGATAGCATAATTTCCCGGTTCCGTATTAGAAAATGAGATAGCATTAGTAGAACCGGCTTCAATCGTTCCATTCTCCCAGCCGAGGTCAATTCGTTCCCATTCTCTCCCACTTTCGGAGTCTTGATATACGCTTTCATCTTTTGCGAGAAGTCTCCTGTCACACTATACTTGTACATGGATTGCCGTTCCATCCGGTACTCTTTTCCTTCCTCATCCACTAATGTCAGATAGGGGAAGTCCGGTCGTGCCAGAGCGAGTTCTTTCGTCATTTCTGTGGTAGTAAAATGAATGTTCTGAAGAATATATTTCAAAGTTGCCTTTCCATTAGGAATATTAGCATAATAAGGAACAAAAATTTTACCAGTATAGTCATTTCCGCTTGTCTTTGTACGGATGACCGTTTCAGACACTTGTTCTTCTCCATAAAAAAGCTGTGCTTTCAACGTAGAAAGAGGCACATCCACATCCGAGGCTTTAATCGTAAACGGAAGACTGTCACCAAAAAGAGCGTCTGCATTCTCTGCTTTGATTTCCATACTCGGATTACCGGGCAAGAATTCGTCATCATTACAGGAATTCATGGATAACATTCCTGCCAAAGCCAATATAATATAACTGTTTTTTTTCATTGTCTTGATCGTTTTAAAGTTCTTATTTCGACTTTGCCCAACGATAGGAAGTCACAGATTTGCCCGGAACATCATAAGCAAAATGACGCTTACCATCACTTAAGGTTATCTTTTTAGTCTTTTCATTATTATTCATCAGTACAAAAGCGTATGTTCCATCCGGATTCTCGAAAGCAGAATACATGATATTGCTATCAGCATAGCCGGATGCACCGATACGTACCGCTCCCGGTTTCACCACACTTGAGAGATGGGCGATGATATAATAATGTGAGTTGCGGATAATTGTCTTATAGTCGCTATTACTGATATCCACCGCTCCGTAGCAAGTCTGGCAACCGCCTTCACGGTTAGGAGCACGGTCATTATCAAGCATCAGGTTCCACACTATAACTCCCCTACACCAGTTGTTGATCGTACCCAATGCAACTTCTTTCATATCTTCCAGCAATCGTTTCGACAAATCACGTCCGCTATTCCATGTTCCGATAGAAGTCTCCGTGAAAAGAAGTTCCTTTTCAGGATAGGCTTTATGTATATTTAAAAGCTCTTCGCGATTCCCGCCATAGTTGTGATAAGCTGCTCCGGCCAGGTATTGGGAAGCTGCTGCGTCTTCATACATCTTACCGGGGTAGTTCTTTTCTGTTGCAATATCACTATAATCATAGTTATGATCGTATGCATAAATTTTCGTAGCCAGTCCGGCTGTTTTGAATTTAGGTCCGAGTGCTGTTTTCACAAAGTCCCTCTGTTCTTCCCAACTCATATAAAGCGAAGCGGAATTACCACGGTTCAACGGTTCGTTCTGGGGAGTTACAGCATAAATATCAATGCCTTCGGCGTTGAAGGCTTGTACCCATTTCACAAAATAAGTGGCATAGTCCTGATAATAGGCTGGATTCAGCTGACCGTTTGTCCATGAATCCAGCGGAGTAAGATCTGTGAGACTCTTTACTTTCATCCATTTTGGACAAGTCCAGGGAGCGGCAATGACTTTAATAGAAGGATTGATGCTCAAAATCTCTTTCAGAATCGGAAGGATATAGTCTTTCTCTTCACTTTGCAAAGCAAAATGCTCAATACCTTTCGTATCACAGCAGGTATATTCGCTCAATGAAAAGTCCGAACAGCCGATAGAGATACGGATATAGCTAAATCCGAAGCCTTTGTCGTCAGAGAATGTTTCCGTAAGGAAGGCGTGACGATCTTCCGGTTTCATTTGCAGAAGATAAAACAAGTGGCGCCTGTGATAGCAGCTCCGAAGCCGTCCATTGTCTGATATTGTTCAGTTGGATTCAATGTGATTGAAGTAGGTGCCAAATTATCTTTCGAACTGAAATTAACGGCATCACGGGTCAAATCGCGAGTCAGGCTGCTAGTGGTCGCATAAATAGTCACATCTCCGGTCGGAACAGGTGTAACCGGTTTCTCCGCATCGTCACTGTTGCTGCATGCAGCTAATATGGTGAAGCATCCTAAAAAGGTCAATGCTATATTTCTCATGTCTATCATAATCTTAAGTTTTCTATGTTTTTAGTTGAATTAATAACCCGGATTCTGGTGAATCTTATCATTCGCGTCGATTACCGACTGCGGAATTGGCAAACGATAGGAGTTCTTATCAAAAGTATAAATCTGCGCTTTGCGACCTGAATCCTTGGAATACACTGCATTCATCACCTCTTCTACCTTGTCCAGACGGACCAGATCAAACCATCGTTGTCCCTCAAAAGCCAGTTCTAACCGACGTTCTTTAAGTAAGGCATTCAGCAGGACGTTTTTGTTTGAACGGACAGAGGTGGGAAGTGCTCCCAATTTGGCACGGTCGCGCACTTCATCTATTATATCGGCGGCTCCTTCCAAATCCGGCGTATCCTGCATAATCAGCGCTTCTGCTTTCAGCAACAGGACATCGGCATAACGGTACTTGATGATACTGCTGTTGGCAGAACGGCATTTATACATGAACGGATAATTATCAGACGGATAATAGTTGCTCCAATTACAATCGTAATAGACTATTGATTCTTTGAAACGGACTTCATCCCCTTCCTGTTTGAAAGCACTAATCAGGTCACGTGACGGAGTCACCCATTTCGCCCACGTGAAATTGTTATTCCAATTCACAAGATCACGCCCGAACATCCATGTACACCAGTTACCTGCTCCGGATGTAAATTGTGCTTCAAGAATCGATTCTTTTGTATTACGCATCTTTGCATCTGTTCCCGCAGCATTCATTCCAAACAAATCACTGAAATCATCTACCAGATCAAAACCGTCTGCTTTCACCTCATCACAATATTGGATAACTTTCGTATAATCACGCAAAGGTTTCTCGGCATATATTTTAGCCAATAAGGTACGAGCTACAGACTTGGAAAACAACGTTTTATTCCCCGGCGTATTGTCCGGAGCATACAATACTGCATCCAACAAATCCTTTTCAATCTGCTGATAAGCTTCAAGTTCCGTATTTTGTTTGGGGAAATATTGTGGATATACCTCATCAATGTTTTCAGAAGTAATATCATCAGCCACCGTTGTAATCACCGGAAAATCGCCCCAAAGACGTACCATGTCAAACATTACCATGGCACGGAATATCTTCGCTTCTGCTTTGTATTGCGCCCGTTCGGCAGTAGTCAACGAATTATCTGTCACCAGGTCAATGTTACAAATGAGTTTATTGGCACGGGCCACATCCTCCAAATAACGGTTCCAGTCACGTTCCAACACAGAATTGGAACCTTCAATCGAGTTATTCTCAAACGGGACAACTTCCGCTCCGGTAGTACCGGCATAAGCATTATCCGAATGGGAATCTGAAATCAAAAGTAAATCCACATACCAATGTTCCTGACGGTCGCGCATTTGATTATAAAGCGTTGTCAGATGACTTTCAACTGCAGCTTTATCCTTGAATACGATTTTTGTACCATCACTTGTCACTCCTTCCGTCACATCCGAATAGGTGTCTAATGGCTCATAATTCAGCGAGCAGGAAGAAAGTCCCAATAGCAAGCCGGAGGTTAATCCGTAAAATATAGTTCTTAGTTTCATAATCTTTCCTTTCATTAGAATTCAACATTAATACCAAACACGTATGATCTGCAATGCGGGTAAGTACCCCAATCGATACCTTGTACCGTACCGCTGTTACCCCATTGGTTTACTTCCGGGTCCATTCCCGAATAGCTGGTCCATGTCAGCAGGTTAGTAGCCGTGAAGTAAGGTTGCAAACGGGTAATTCCCCATTTCTTCAATAGTTTACCTTTAACGTTGTAGGACAAGGAAACATCCTTCAATCTTAGATAACTGCCATCTTCTACAAAATAGGTAGAATTGAGCAATTTGAAATTAGCCTTAGGCACGTCTGTTATCTGTCCGGGTATTTTCCAACGATTCAGTACACGGGCCGACTGATTCTTACCATCATACATGCCTTCCGTTTCAATACGTGAAGCATTATAAATATCGTTTCCATAAGAACCTTGGATAAAGATACTCAAATTAAAGCCTTTCCATGAAAAGGTATTAGTCATACCATAGGTGAAATCCGGATTCGGATCACCGATATAGGTACGGTCGGAAGATGATATTTTACCGTCATTGTTCAAATCACGATACATCAATTCACCGGTTTCAGGATCTACCCCATCACTTATATAACCGTAGAAACCTCCCAAAGCACGGCCCGGCTCATTACGTACCACATAGTCATTCACCACATCCGCAGTTTTAGCATCGTAATAAACTTTCTGTAATTCCAGTTTTGTCAATTTATTCCGGTTAAAAGAGATATTGAAGTCTGTATCCCATGTAAATGCTCCTCCACGAAGATTTTTCGAACTAATAGAAAGCTCAAAACCCTTATTTACCATTTCACCCTCGTTACGGGCAATAGACGTAGCAGCTGCGGCACCGGCAGGTAATGACACATTCATCAACATGTTTTTGGTCTTCTTATAATAATAGTCGGCATTAAACGTCAACCGTCCATTCAATATGGTCAGATCCAGACCTATATTGGTCTGTGTCGTGGTTTCCCATGTTAAATCAGATGTACGCAAGTTGGCCTGGCTAATGGTAGGAACAGCATTTGCATAATCAGTAGAATCACCTTCGCCGCCTTTCTTAAACCATTCGATACGACCGATATTGTAACGCTGCAAATATGCATAGTCACCAATACCCGACTGGTTACCGGTTTGTCCCCAGCCACCGCGCAATTTTAAATCGTCAATCCATGTCAGGTTCTCCATGAACTTCTCCGAAGAAATACGCCAGGCTGCAGAGAATGAAGGAAATACGCCCCAACGATGATCGGGATGCAATTTAGAAGAACCATCGGCACGAAGATTAGCCGTTACCAGGTATTTACTGTCGAAGTTATAAGCTACACGTCCGAAGAATGACATAATCCCCCATTGAGATGCACCCGTACCTGTATTATCCCAAGATATTTTATTGGCAGCATTCAATGTTTGAATCTGATCGCTACGATAGTGTGAACCGTTGATCCAGCTATTTGAATAGTCTGAATCCGTCCATGACGAACCGGCCATTACTTCCAAGCCATGTTTCTTGAAGTTTTTATTATAAGTCAATACATTATCAAATGTCAGCACCGTGTTCATATTCCGATTGTCCGAAGCCTCACCGTACTGATTGCGGCCCCAAGCAGTAGAAATCGGATCAAGAAAAGTGGTATTAACGGCGTTGCGACGGTCAAGAGTAAGAGTAGACTTAAACTTCAGTTCCGGAAATGGAGTCAGCAATATATTACCCGATGCCAACAAGCGGTTTTCTTTGTCTTTGTTATTTTTCGCGCGGGCCATATTTTCTAATGGATTGGTGATATTACCCACTCCATAGAAGTTATTGTAATACTGATTAGGGTTCAAAGCATCCCACACCGGTGCATAAGTCGGTGTATTGATAACAGCCAGAATAACACCACCCCGATTCGAGCCTGTTCCCATTGCTCCGCCTCCATTGCTTGTATAATCTGAATAAGAGATATTAGCACTTACTGTCAGCCATTTACGAACCTGATTTTCCAAATTCACCCGGAAATTGTAACGCTTGTAATAAGAGATGTCTAACACTCCCTGTTCTTTGAGGTAACCCGCAGAAAGGTAATATTTCATTTTCTCATTACCATTGGATACAGCTACCTGATAATTTTGAGTCTTTCCGGTCGTATACGTTTCATCAAACCAGTCGGTGCGATCGGGTAATCCGTCCGGCAAAGACACTAGTCCGATTTCATCCTGCAATTCTTTATATTGTGCTGCATTCAGGGATTCTACTTTATCGGCCACTTTGTTCAAACCGAACTGGGCTGTCAAAGAAACTTTGGCATTACCGGCTGCACCGGCCTTCGTAGTAATTAGAATGACTCCGTTAGCAGCACGCGAACCGTAGATAGATGCCGATGAAGCATCTTTCAATATCTGCATACTCTCAATATCATTCGGAGAAAGGAACTTGATATTGTCTACAGGCACTCCATCTACTACATACAACGGATCATTACTACCATTCATTGAAGTAGTACCACGAACACGGATAGACATTTCACCGCCCGGCGTACCGTTAGGCTGAATCACCGAGACACCGGCTGCCTTACCTTGAATGGCCTGCCCTGCCGAAACGATAGGCCGCATATCCAAATCCTTGGTAGATACGGAAGAGATAGCGGTAGTCACATCTTTCCGTTTCACCGAACCATAACCGATGACCACCACTTCATCAAGCACTTCATTATCTTCCTGAAGTGTGATCTTCATCTGGTGGGCTGCCTTTACCTCCTGCGACTTATAACCCACATAAGAGAATATCAAAATGGCGTTTTGCTTAACGTTTAATGTGAAGTTGCCATCTAAATCGGTAATTGCTCCGTTAGACGTACCTTTCTCTTGTACACTAACACCGATTAGCGGTTCTTTTTGAGCATCCAGGACCTGACCGGATGCAGTAATTTGCTGTGCGGATGCACTCAAAGATAAAAACATTGCCAAGATAGCAAAGAAAATCTTGCGACTCCCCGAAAGGATTTTTCGCCTGTTTTTTTTCATGCGTACTAAGTTTTAAAGTTAATAATAAGACGCTCGTCAGCAATGGGCTACTCTCATTACTTTCGAAGCACAGGTCAAAAGTATAAAGAAATTAAAGTGAGCTAACAAGGAGGGGGCAATAAGTGGATCATACAAAACGATAATCCGCTAATTACCATGCATTTACATTCAGAACGTATACCTAAAAAAGTGGTTGTTTTACAGTCCGAATTAGCGAATTTTTCGCACTAAATCGTCAAAATCCTCTCTCGATCCACGGGCTTTATTCCTTACTTTCGCCCGATAATTATAAATTGTATTCACCGAATAACGAAGAAACTCCGCAATTTGTGAACTATCTTCAATACCCAGACGTATCAAAGCAAAGATGCGCAGTTCAGTATTCAATAACTCGCCTTTCTTCGGCAAAATCTGTTCATTTTCCTGTAATAAGTCATTGAATTTTCCCACGAAGTTAGGGAAGAGATGCAAAAAGGCTGTATCAAAGTTTGCATACAATTCTTCCAGTTCTTCATCAAGAGCATCTTGGGAACGCGTTATCTTTAATAACTCCGCAATTTGTCCGGCAGACACTTTCTTATTCACCATCCGCCGGTAAGCATCTAAACGGTTGATATAAGTAGAACACAACTTGATGAAACGGGCAATATACTCTTCCTTGATCTGATTGGACTCCGAGAGTTCGATATTGGTAGAAGACAGGCAACTATTCATTTGCCTCAACTCCTCATTCAATCCGTTTAACTGCTTATTAGCTACCTGAAGATGATTTCTTGCATCTGCCAGCTTTTTCATCTGACGGTAGATATATCCCAAAGCTACAATCAACAACACCAACAGTGCAGTGATAAGCAGCAGGTTCTGTTGAAGACGGTCGTTCTGCTTTTCAATCATTGCCTGATAGGTTTTATCAATCAATGAAAGCACGTCAGCACTCTGCCAACTACGCAGACGAGCATTGTAGAACTTGGTCGCATTCCACGAAAAGCGCATATATTGGTACGCACGTTCCATATCACCATCTTCGTAAAGTAGCTGGGCAAGCATCCACAACGAAGCATGGTCCTTAATGGCAGAACGAATATCCGATATAGCAGAAAGACAAAGATTCCGTTTCTCTCCCAGACTATCATTACTGTACTTGTAAATCAAAGAACGATGATAAGTAGCCATCGCATATTGGGGAGTATATGGTGCTATTTTCATCAACCGGAGATCATTCACTTTCAGGGCATCCTCATACTGGCGTTGATCGCGAAATGATGCTTCTCGCATCAGTAGGTATTCTTCCGAT
Source organism: Bacteroides sp. AM54-2NS (assembly GCF_003602935.1). Taxonomy (NCBI): domain Bacteria; kingdom Pseudomonadati; phylum Bacteroidota; class Bacteroidia; order Bacteroidales; family Bacteroidaceae; genus Bacteroides; species Bacteroides sp. AM54-2NS. The sequence continues at coordinate 284,042 of NZ_QTMZ01000001.1, read as the reverse complement.
TCCGGAGGCAATATAGCATATAATGAATCTCTATATGCCTGTGAAATACTCCAATAACGTCCCGAAAGGGTTTTATCCTGTGTATAAACGCCCAACTCGCCATACACATGGTCAAAGCAGGTGTAATAATCGGCTATTAAACGAGGAATGATTTTCCGACGGTCTACCGATTCCAGCACATCAAGAGACTCTTTATACATTCCAGTTGATGATAATAATAGCGAAAGCTGCAACTGACTTTCTATCTTCCGGTCCGTATCACGCAAGCGCTCTGCAATCTGGATATTTTCATTCAAGTAGTGAATTGCAGAGTCGCAGATAAAGGCTTTATATTCTTTGTATATCTGACTGTTCAGATTGTACTGTTCCGCGGAATTAGCTTCTATTCCGTGTGTCAGTTCTTTAAGGTGCTTGATACGTGATTCACGTTGAACCACATAAATTTCATGTTCTTGAATCGTCAAATCAAGCACATTCAACAGTGAGTCCAAGGTCTTATCAGCCCGGGTATATAGTGAAAAAGAGAGAAGTAGGAGAAACAACAAATACCTTTTTTTCATCGGAGTATTAAACTTTAATAGAAGATTACAAGACTAATAAAGACAAATGTAGAGAAAATCTTCGTATTTTAAAGAATAAAACGGCTAGAAATTAAAAGTACATCTATTCTACTATTCCACTAATTACTGCCAATAACAGCTGGTTACACTTTGCTTATCCCTATAAAACAACTTTGCTTTTACAACAGCAGCCTGACAGGCTACGGGAGTCTCCCATAGCTCCGAATCAACCGTCGGTTCAGTCCCATCCGTCGTATAGCGTATCTGTGCTCCTTCGATAGAAGTATTCGCATACAGAAGTCCATCCCGTATGGTGAGTCCGGGATGAGATAAACGGAAGTTTACTCCCATCCGGCTCCAGCAAGGCATTTCCTTTACACTGATTTTTTCATAGAACAGTGCCAGATCCCGGTCAAAGGCTTGCTGCTCGGCCACACCGAAAAGGGTTTCCCAATCCGGATGCGCATTCCAGCCACGCTCAACCAGTCCCATCACTTTAGGGAACATATAATATTCTACCCATTGAAATCCTCGAATTGTTTCGGCAAACAGTTGTGCCTGTACCCCTTTTATTTGTTTCCTGCCGGATGCGGTCAATGTCGTTTTTCCTTTTCCTGCGGAACCAATTTCCACCGGATTGCCCGCCATATCCGTACGTGAAGAACGATAGACATCGAACGGAAGCATGGAGAATGCTTTGGATTCATCCACATATCCTCCCCAGAAATGTCCCGGTTCATCGGGATGAGCATCATAAGCCAAATCCAGATAGAAGTTATTCACATTACAGAGGATGACCGGATAACCGTTATTGGCTATCTGATAAGGTATTTCATCCTCTTTCCATTCCGGAACAGTTTTCCACGAATTGATACCGGCTGCCCGCTGGGATAAATAAGTATGCGTATCTCTCTTATGCCCCAAAGCTACTTCCTGCCAGCCATTAAAAAATAAATGATGCTGTTGCAGGCAATCAACTACCCGGGTGATGAAATATTCGGCCAGGTCATGCGCTTTTTCCATGCCTTGCTCTTCCATTAACGCCCTGCATAAAGGGGAACCCATCCATGCGCCCTTAGCCACTTCATCACCTCCCAAATGGATGGTAGTCAGCGGTACACCGGCTTCCTTATACATAGCCACTATTTCCTGAATCACCTTTTCCATAAAACGATAAGTGGAGGGCAAGGCTACATTCATAACATTATCCGTATAGGCTTGTGCCGAAACATACCGGGAAGTATCCTGCAAATCACTCAAAAGATATTCTTTCGCTTTCTCCGGATCGGTATCGATGTATTTCTTATAACGTACATTCATTGCCACAATCGCCGCACGTGCATGGCCAGGAGATTCTATTTCCGGGATGACCTGCACATGTCTGTCCGCCGCATATCGTAATAAATCAATGAATTCCTCCCGGGTATAATAACCATTTCCCGATGTTGCGGCATACGGATCATATCCGCCATCATAAGCCGGATACAACCAGTCCTTTTCATCGGTTGTATGTCCCCGCTGCGAACCGATTGCAGTCAGCTCCTCCAATCCCGGAATTTCCAGCCGCCAGCCTTCATCATCCGAGAAATGGAACTGGAGCACATTCAGTTTGTAAGAAGAGAGTATATCAATCAGCTTCTTTAAGTGATCCACCGTTGTATAATTCCGGGCAATATCAAGCATCTGTCCCCGGTATAATAAGTCAGGATAATCCTGTATAGACATTGCTTCCAACCGGAACGGGCTTTCCTGCCCTTTCAGCAATCCTAACAGGGTCTGTGTACCGTTAAAAACTCCATGTGGAGTAGCGGCACTAATCCTTATTTGCTGACCGTCAATGCACAGTTCATAATATTCCTCATTGACTGCTTTTTTCCTGTCAGAGAGATAATCCAAGACAATGGTTACCGAGGCTTCCGGCACAACTTCCAATCCATGCCATGCGGTGAGCTTCTCTTTCAACAGTTTTCCTTCATTGGCAAAATCCTCATGGAAAGTCAAAGCAAGTTGTTTCTCCAACACCGTTTCCCCTCCGGTAACAAATACCTTTTTTACGGAAGGTATGATATCCGTCGTCCGGAACTCCGGAGTATCTGCATTTAGTAAACGAAGGTTGGTTTCGTACGTCTTCCGTGCAGCCGTCCTTTGCCATTCCGTAACAGGCAATGGAACGGTATGCAGCGTCACAGGCAGCGGTTTACCTTTTGATACCCCCGACTGACTTACCCAATAGCTCCCTTCGGGCGCATGTGAATTCTTCGGCACCTCCCCGTCACACTGGAATATCACTTTCAATGAATCTCCCGGAGCCAGTGAAAGAAATCCTTCTCCCGGATATATTTTAAATAGAGTCGCATTTACTTCCTCTACCCTAACCGGCGACGAAGCATCCTGCCGGATCGAACGGGGAAACTGCGAATAATAAATCTCCCAGTCCTTTCCAATAGGAGCATCCGAAACATTCTTCAGTACAAAAGAATTCTCATAATATTTACCATTTCCATCGTAGCTTCCCATTTCCCAGGTTAAAGCAACCGGAGCTCTCGACTCATTCGCCGACTTACAACTGCCTGCAAGGAGCAGGATGAACAACCATCCCGCTGCCCATAAAGAAAACTTTATATCATTCATAAATTTAGTCTTAGTGATTAGTCATGCCATCCTTTACTTCTCAAATAATCGAGCATAAAAGCCGGACTGTCTGTTTGGAGGATTCTTGCCCCCAACTTGTTTATCAGATACCCATAACTTGCATCCGGATCTTTCCTAGCAGCCTCATCATCATGTCCTCCTGCCAGAGAAGCCCACAAAGTGTTATACCAAATCAGACTTTTCCCTGCCAGCCTGCGTTCCATCTGGGCAGGCACCGGACTTGCAACATTCCGGTAACACAACTCAAAAGCAACCGGATGCAACTGTTCCATATAGTCCTCGACCACCTTCATCGATTTCTCCTCATCAATCGTTACGACGGGCATATAGATTACCTTATCCAGATAAGAACCGAACTCCCGCTTCACCGTCTCCACCGGTTGGGCACCTTTCATTATCACTAAATCGGCAGTATCGGTTTTCTTCAATATCACATATACATCATCAAAAATGCTGTAAGCCTTATCCAGATTAACCATTATCTGGCCTTTGGCAGCCAGCAAAGCTTCTTCCAAAGTAGGGACAGTATGTTCCGTGAGCCGGCCGTCTTTATCTTTCAACCGAAGTTGCTTTATTTCAGCCAATGTCTTATCTTTCACTTTTCCTGTACCATTGGTGGTGCGATCTACCGTATCATCATGCATCAGCACCAGCTGACCATCTTTCGTCTTACGGATGTCAATCTCTACAATGTCCACTTTCATCCGAATCGCACTATCGATAGCCGCCAGGGAGTTTTCGGGGGCAATACTCCAATTTCCACGGTGCGCCACCACCAATACTTTGTCCAGGTGCGGATTCAATACATCCTTGCGGATGGCCTCCGCCCGTTGTGCAGCCAGGAAACCTGGCTGCAAACAGAAAAGTAACAAAAGCACTATAAACCTGCTTTTCTTCATATCTTTCATTAGTTAATCTTTCTACTCAATTATATTCAACTACCTATTGCTTCACTGTTACAACCCGGCATCATAAGCACCAGCCTGCATCTTGTTGACATTACGGGCAACTCCCCGTTGGTCTACTGCAAAGCCGTTTTCACCCACCCAATTGATAAATTGCTGTCCCACAGTTGCATCGAAAGATTTCACCGCATCAATTACAGCCTGTTTCGTTGCAAATTCATCAATAGTACCGGTTACCGTCCATTGGTAAACACCATCGGTCAAAATTGCGGCGGGAAGAGTTTGGGATGAATAGTCCGTGTCCGTAGCAATAGCTCCCCAGCCTGCATCCGCAGCCTGATATACATTATATCCGCCGGAAGTGATATTACCTGCATAAATCGTCCTGTTTCCGGCTCCTTTAGCAAACAATGAATTTACCACTGTAGAAGCCCTGCCCCCTGCACGGAAGACTCCATTTGGGTTGCCGGCATTACCGACAATGGTAGTATTGGCAAGCATAAAGTAGGCATCTCCATTGACTGTTACACTGGTTCCAGCCGTACCCGGCGTGCCAAGCACAGTTACATTATTCATACAGACATATCCGTTTCCGGCATGAATGGCAGTTCCCCAGGCTGCCGGTGCATAATTTTCATGCAATAAGCAATTATTCATGAATAGTAGTGGAGCATTGTTATTACTGACTAAGATGGCTCCCCCCCGATTAGCTGCTCGGTTATTCACAAGTTCTACACGTTCCAAGAAAACATTCCCTTTGGTTATCTTAATAGCCGGACCTGCGTCAGAAGCACTTTCACGATTAAAGTTCTTCACAACACAATTCTTCAACTGCAAAATGGCATTACCCGATTGACCTGCCGCTACATAAAATCCATTTACATTTCCTTTTTCACCTTGTCCATATTGTCCGTCGAAAGTACAACCTCGAAAGTTATATTTATCTGATTTCCAAGGCAAAACATTCCATCTGTTGTAGCAGATGCATTACTGTCAGTATTCCGAACCAAAGCAGTCGTATATTTACCAATGTCACGCTTCGTCAAGTCCGTTCCCGTGCTTGAAGGATCATATCCGCCTTCAATCGTTATTTCCACTTGCTTGCTATAACCGCTATATTCTATCTTCACGCCGGAATTTTCTTTCGCCATCTCATAAGAGCCTGCAGCTACATAAATCTTCTTGCCATCCAGTTTGACTGCATTGGCGTTGGAGATGTCACTGTTACCGTTCGTCTGTAACAAGTTGCGTAGCGCATCCACTCCCATAGCATTATCCCAATCCATACCGGTTGCGTTTCCGGCGGGCTGTTCTTTTACGTAGTAAGCTGCAAGCTGCAGTTCTTCCGCATCTCCTCCCGGCAAAGTACCGCTATCCCACGGAGACACAATGGGTTCACTAATACTTATAATCGAACCTTCCACTTTCAGCGTGAATTCATAACACTTTGCGGGCTTCAATTCCGGAATACCGGGTAATACCAAATCTTCTCCCAAATAATTCAAAGAGACAAAGGTAGCGGTGGTTCCGGCTTTTCCGGGAGCTACGATGGCAGTATAAGTGCAACCGTTCTGTCCTGCCTTACCACCTTCGGGAACTGTAATGAACGGTGATATCAAAGAAGTGCCCGATACCACTTCGCCATTTGTGTATCCCTGGTAAGAACCGATCTTTACTCCCTGCACCTTGCCTTGTCCGCCTACATCTGCAAGCGTCATAATCACTTTTGCCATTTTCCGGTTCATACCCAAACGAAGAATACGGGAACCATCATCCGTTGCATTCTCCACAGTGCATGTCATATAGTCGGCTTTAGCCAGGTTTTCCAGACGTTGCTGGTTGGTGGGAAGTGTAAAGTTGGCCGTACTGGCTCCGCTCACCACCGGATAGAAAGCCGAGTAAGTCACCGGCTCCACACCCCACCTTAAATAATAGTTATCCGTCGGTATCCATTTTCCTTCCGAGAGTACATAGCTCAAATACCCATCCTCACAACTTAACTGAATCTCATCACCCTCATTAAATTGTTTCTGCTGATCTCCCGCCGCACCGGGATTACTGCGGGTAAAGGCAGTATTAATAGCGGCTTCAATCCGGATAGCACCGGAATCTTCACCGTACATAGCTATATTCTTATCTGTATCACAGGCCGCCATACTCGTCAGTAAATACGCAGCCAATATCAGTTTTGTAATCTTCATCGTTTATCTCCTCCTTCTTTAATTCCGGTCGATAAGTTGCCCGGTTGCCCAATTTCTGGCCATTTTAGCAGCCAGTCGGACTGTTGTGTTTACATTGAGAGTTAAGGTATGTTCCACTCCTTTTTCCAGTTCAATGGCCTCTTTTGCAGTCCAGATATACAGTTTCCCGTCATAACTGAAATTGACAGAGAAGCCCTCTGCTATTTTTTGAGGAGGCAGGATACATTCGCAAGATTCCGTCCCTTTATAGGGAGCCACAGTTGCCACTACCGCATCCGCCGCAGGAACAACTGCCGGAGCCGCTGCCGACAAATCACAAGTGGCATTGACAACAGCCCCATTGATAGCCATATCTCCTAACTTACTCATAGAAGCATCCGTCGTACCATTGACCGTGATTTTTATAATCAACTTACTCATGGCATGATTCAAAGAGATTTTCAGTTTCCCATCTGCCGTTAAATCCTGCTCCGGGTCAACTGTTGCTTTCATCAACAGGAAATCGGAGGATTTCACATTTTCTTCGGTAGACTGATTGGTTAACGCATTGACGGTCAACGAAGCATCCGGAGTGGCTTCACTCATAAATGGCGCATACGCTATCATCGTCACAGGTGTTCTTTCTGCATCCCAAAGCATCTGTTGACCGTCAGACGTACTCCATGCACTGCCGGAACCAACCATTTGTTTATGATAGTTATAAGCAGCATTTTCGCTGTTCCGGATCATTAATCCGAAACGTTCCAGATTCATGGCGTCATACCCTGCACGCGACAGAGGTTCATTCACTTCGGTAATGACGCGGATGACATGATCTTCGGGGAAACTGCCCGTTGATAATAACTCATCCTCGTTATTTGAGCATCCGGCTAGTGCGATACCCAAAGCTATTATATAAAATATCTTCTTCATGTTACAGTCGTTTTAGAGTTTAATTTGTCAGAACCGCATCATAAGCACCGGCTTGCATCTTGTTCGCATTACGAGTCACTCCGCGTTGGTCTATACCGAAAGCATCTTCACCGATCCACTCCACAAACACTTCTCCCAAATCAGCAATAGGTGAAGCCACCGGATAAAACTTTTCGCAACTTCTATCACCGCCTGTTTGGTAGCATATCCTTTTACCGAACCAATCTGATTGAGATCCCACACATATACTCCCTTTTCATTCAGCGTGCCATTCACCGGATTGGGATAAGCCGTATCGGAGGCGCTCATCGTTATTCCCGTCACGCGCTGATACACATTATATCCTTTCGAAAAGGCTTCAAAGTTACTGCCATTCAGATTAAAGCTCGGAGCCGAAGGATTTTCAGAGATCAACAGGTTATTAATAAACTTCGTATCACCACCGGCACCTGTCTCACAACGTACCGCTCCATGAGTATCGCTCGCATTTCCAATGATTGTATTATTGGTCATCAGGATGCTTCCTCCTCCGTTCAAAGCGGCACCTGTCCCCATATTATCTATCAGCGTGGTATTGTTAATACAGATATGTCCTTCCGACATCTGAATACCATTTCCCCACGAACCGTTATGAGAATTGCCTTTCAACAGACAACCATTCATAAACACCACCGCTGTCTTGCTACTACAACGAACAGCGCCTCCACGACCGACAGCCTTATTATCCAGCAAGTTCACCTTATTCAGCCGCACCTGTCCCGACAAGACAAAGACTGCCGGACCACCCTGCTTGGCAGAAGTCGTTACTGCTGACGTACAATCTCTAATCACGCAATCGGTCAACTCGATGGAAGTATCACCAACACCGCCGCTCACGTAAATTCCACTACCACATTCGGTTGTACTGGCATCCGCTTCAGACACATATCCATATTGGAAAGTAACTCCCTCAATGGCAATATGCCCTTTCTTCACCAATAGCAAACCACAGTCACCGGCATCCGCCTGTTTATTTCCGTTCACATCGCCGCTGATAACAGTCACATACGCATCTATATCACGTGCCGAAACATCGGTCCCTTCGCTAAACTGACTATATCCGCCCTTAATCGCCTTTACATTCTTACGAACGATTACACCAAGTCCACTTTCTTCGGACATGACATATTTCCCCTGACTCATGTAAATCGTACTCTTGGACAGATCGACAGAACCGCTCAACAACTTACGGAAGCCAGCCACATCCAACGCCTGTTCCCAGGAACTACCATCCATTTCCCCTTCACCGAATTGAGTCACGAAGTAACTCTCCAGTCCTTTCTGCATAATCACTTCTTCGTCCAGATCATCGTCGTAGTCGGTCATCATCGGCGGATCTATCATCTCATAGTCTTCCTGGCATCCCTGTGCCAACAGGAGAATGAAAGCCAGCATACATAGCTTCGATATTATGAATAAACTATTTTTCATTTTCTTTCTTTTTTAACTTGTACATTAGATAAGAATAATCACAAATTCACCGATTTCACCGGGCAATATCCGGATAACCGGGATTCTGTTTCAGGTATTCATTCTGTTCCAGTTGTGTCTGCGACAAGGGGAACAGTTCATAATGATTGTCCGCATCCCGTGGTTTGTCCCACCATGCTTCCTGATACCTGCCGAAACGAATCAAGTCTGTACGACGACGGCTTTCCGCCAGAAATTCCCGTCCCCACTCATCCAGCATTTCTTTCTGATCGAGTACTACGTTGCCTTCCGGCTGGTAAGCGATATTCGCTGTAAAATTTTCGTAGTTACGCTTACGCACGCTGTTCAGCAATTTGCCAGCCTCACCTGCTTGTCCGAGACGGAGAAGGGCTTCAGCTTGAGAATAAATAATCTCTGCCAAACGAATCTCTGTATAGTCGGACTCGATATAATAACCTCCGGTAAACGGATAGAAAGGATACTTCACACAGTAAAGTCCGGAATTGAAGTCACCATTACCCAATTTAGATTCCTTATAAGCCGGATTAGAGATATAACCTGACTCTGCATTTCCCTCAAATCGTCCGACCTGGTCACGCAAATAAATCACATATTGATTATCCGGGTTCTTGGCATATCCTCCACTGACAGCGGAGTTGGCAATCTTACCTTCGAGAAAAAACATACCTTCGCGGGTATTGTTACCGGTGTTTACATATTGCTTATAACGTATGTCTCCCTGATATTTGGCAAACTTCCGGGTAACCATTCCTAATCCATAGTCGAACAGTTCGCGTGGCTGCTGATTGTCATAGCTCGGTGAAAGCGCGTATTTCGGATTCCGTTCGCCGTTTCCCTCTATTTTCAGGTAATACGCACTACCATAAGGCAAACCACGTCCGTAAACCGTTCTTCTGTCATTTTGCAGATGCCAGCTGGTCAGCCCGTAAGAACCGGGAAAACCGAAGATCACCTCATTGCACATTTCATTGTTCCAGTCGAAAGGTTCATACCAGTTATCCGCAATCGCATAATATCCGAACTCTCCTCCCGTGATACGTTTACACATATCGATACATTCCTGCCATTTAGCCTGGCCGATCCATACCTCCGCATTTAGATAGAGACGCACCAATAAGGATGCCGCAGCAGCTTTCGTGAACTGTCCCTGTTGGCTACCATTCCCGGATTGTCCACTCTTGGAGGGCAAGGCCGCCAGACAGTAGTCTTTCAATTCACTCTCGATGAAATCGAACATTATCTGCGGAGAGACTTGTTTCCGGTTTTCCGGCAGTTCGTTCACAGCCTGGTCTGATGTGGTGGTGAGAATACAGTTGCGATGGGTATTCAACAGACGGAGATAACCCCAGGCACGCATACAACGCAACTGTGCTTTAAAACTTTCAAACTCACTGTCACTCAAACCAAAATTGGACGGATTCAATTGGTTCAAGTCGTCCAATACCATATTGCATTGGCCGATACCTACATAAAAGTTTTCCCATTCGCTCAACCAGTCGCCCTGATTGATATCATCATATTGATGACGGTGATACATTTCCCACAAACCTCCATCGTACCACCAAGTGCCACGAGTGGGAGTAATCAACTGATCTGCCGGAAGTTCCTCGTTCTCATGGCGTATCCAGATACAGCAATACATGTGCTCAAAGGGACGGAAAACGGCGTTGATAACATCCTGTTTCGTGTTATAATAGTTCTTGGACATCACCTGGTCATACACCGTTTCCGACAGATCCGTACAAGACGGTAAGCCTAACACTGTGCCCGCCATCATACTCAATCCTATGATATATTTTGTTATTTTCATAATGGTTCTTTTTTTAAAAACTAACTTGTAAACCTAAAATAAACTGGAAGGCAGACGGATAATAGTTGTATCCTCCTCCAAAAGTACCCGGTGTCAGTCCGTTCACTTCGTATGTAGAAGGGTCTACACCGGTGAACTTCGTGAATGTATAAAGATTGTTGGCCGTACCGAACAAACGGATCTTTTCAATATACTTCTTATTCAGGTTCATGGTATATCCTAAAGTGATGTTGTCTATCTTCAGGTAATCACCCGGTTCGATGAAATAGTCGGTAATCACATTCTTACCTGTCGTGATATGCGCATTCTTCGAATAGGCGGTAGTCAATTGGTTGGTACTCATACTCTGCAAGCCGAAATAGAAATCGTGCACATTGAATATATCAAACCCGGCAGCACCACGAAGGGCAACAGTCAAGTCGAAGTTCTTGTAAGTGAAGTTGTGCGTCATAGAACCGGTGAATTTCGGCAAACCGTTTCCGGTCACTGCCTTGTCTTCTTCCGTACCCTGCGCAACAGGAATCACATTTCCTTTCTTGTCATAAATCAGCCAGTCACCCTTTTTGTCCACTCCCGCATAACGGTAGGTGAAGTAGTTACCGATACGTTCGCCTTCTTCAATCCGCTGCAAATATCCAGGATTGTTGGGATTCGCCATGTTGCAGGTGGAATAATATTTCTGTCCCTTGTATACATCATTGGAGAAGCTGACAAACTTATTGTTATTAGTGGCTCCCACTAAAGTGAAACTATAAGTGAAATCCTTTGTCCGGACAGCATTTACGGTTATATCAAGCTCGAAACCGGTATTGCGCAATGTACCCACATTGGCATAGATGGTAGAGAACAAATTGGGCGGAACCGATACGGAATAACTACCGAGCAAATCGCTTTGTTTACGGTGGAAATAGTTAAATGAACCAGTCACTTTGTGTTTAAAGAGCGAGAAGTCCAAACCGATATTCTGATTGTGCCTTTCTCCCAACGAAGTTCCGAATTGACATTCTTACTCGGTCCCCATACATGGAAGTTGTTGCCGCCATACTGATACCAGCCATAGGCTCTATAGGTTGCCAAAGACTGGTAGTTACCTATTTCCTGATTACCTGTCACCCCATAGTCATAACGCACTTTCAAGTCGTCAATCCATGAGAGTCCTTTCATAAACTTCTCATCTGAGATACGCCAGCCGACAGACACCGCCGGGAAATTACCCCATTTATGATTCTCACCAAAGCGGGAGGAACCTCGTGGCGTAAAGAGAAAGTGAACAGATAGCGCTCTTTCCAATCGTAATTGACACGTCCGAAGAAGCTGATTAATTTATGGTCATTTTTATAAGAACTCATCATGGTTTTTCCTTCTTTGGCTGCTTCCAGACCGGAGCCCAGATTATTGTACGTCAATCCGTCGGAAGAGAAGTCCCAGTTTTCGGCTCCCATACCCGAACTTACCCCATAATTGTAGCTATAACCTACCATTGCACGGATTTGATGATCCTTGATGCGTGTAGAGAAGTTGGTCACCCATTCGAGATTGTTGTTAGTGTTTTTATCAAAGTCACGGCTCGCTTTTCCGGCAACGCCCGAATTGACATTGGGACCATAAGTAGACGGAATGAACCATCCGTTGAACTTATCCACCTGATACTGTGAAACAGTAACCTGTGATTTCAAGACCATGTTCGGATTATTAGGATTGAACAACGGCAACAAATTAACGGCAGCAGTAGCATTCCATTCCAGCAATTTAATCTCTGTGCCATTCTCTTCCTCATTCAATTGTTCGACAATATTCGAGCTGTCGCCTCCAGACGGAAAACGATAATATCCGTTAGCTGATTCAGGATCATAAACCGGCATTGTCGGATTATTCTTGATGACACTGCCATAGACACTGGCTGACTTGTTCCGGTCGATGACACGGGGAGTCATGTTAGCTGCAAAGGTAAACAGGCCGTCTTTCGTTGTGTGGCTGATGGTAGCACGCGCACCATATTCCCTACGGTCGGAACGCAAGTCAATTCCCTGCGCTTTGCGATAATCGGCTGTTACACGATAATTGGTTCTCGCATTACCTCCGGAGAAGGTCAACGTGTGCATGTGTGTCACTCCCAAACGGGTAACGGCATCAAACCAGTCCGTACTGGCTCCCATATCGGAAAGTGGATTGGAAACCGTGCGGTAAGCACGATATTCTTCCGCATTCATAATGTCGAGCTCTTTCTTTGCTTTATTGAAGGTGACGGCAGCACTGTAAGTCGTATGCACTTCCCCGTCACGGGTTCCTTTTTTCAGATTCACAAGGATCACACCGTTGCTACCCCGTGTACCGTAGATAGCGGAAGCGGCACCGTCTTTCAACACATCGATCGATTCAATATCGGCGGGATTGATATTCGTCATATCGCCTCCTGGCACTCCGTCTACAACAATCAACGGGCCCAGCCCGGCATTACGCGAAGATATGCCACGAATCTGGATACTTCCCGTACTGTTCGGATCGGCCAAAGCCGTATTGGAAACAGATACACTGGATACTTTCCCCTGCAACAGCATGGAAGCATCGAGACTGGAGATTTGATTCAGGTCTTTCGCACCGACATGGGAAATAGCCGAGGTCATTTCTTTCCGTTTCATCGTACCATAACCCACCACTACCACTTCATTCAACGCTGTGGATTCTTCTTTCAACACGATTTTCAGTAATTGCCGGTCTTTGATAGCCACCTCTTGTGTCTCATAACCGATATAGGATATTTTCAGGCGACCGTTCTGCGGAGCATTCACCTGAAATTTACCGTCGATATTGGTGATGGTGCCTTGTTTCGTCTCTACAACTACCACCGAAGCTCCGATGACAGGTTCCCCCTTTTCGTCGATCACCGTACCGGATATTTTACGTTCCTGCTGCACTTCTAAAGAAGCTCCTCTTGCCTGAATACCGGAAAACAGCATCAGCAATATACCTAACAGACAGGTACACGTTTTGAAATGAATATTTCTCATAAATAGATGATTTTTATATTAGATGATAAAGTTAACGAAGCCCTCTTGCCTGTAATGCCGGAATCAACAAGTCCGGTAAGTCCGTCTGTATCATACATACCATCGGATAGATTTGCAAGAGTTCATTCAGATAATCCTCGTTCAGTGTCCATTCGGATACGCTACTGCCACTTGTCGGAAGCATATTTACCGTAGCAAGCATTCCGTCATTGATTGAACTTCCCAAAGGAGTGCTTTTCCCGTTTGTCAGGTAACTGTATTGCACAAAGTAATTGCCCGGCAGCCCTATCATCGGTTTATGACTTCCTGTCCATGTATACACATGTGCTTTAGGAGTAATGCCCAATACTTCTTCCGCTTTCTGCGCACTGTTACAATAGAAGAATACAGATTCCATCATATCCAGCTTCATCACGATATCCACCACCTGCTGGGAAGTAGCCGTGCGCGGAGAGTAGTCGAGGTTGTAATAGATTCTACCGCGTCCTGCTTTCAGAAACTCTTCCAGAGTAGGCATTTTTTCATCAGTCACCCGGCCATTCCGGTCTTTCAGGTTGTACTTCTGTAATTCTGCATAGGTCATTTTTGTGATGTCGCCTGTGCCATCCGTAGTGGCATTAATGGTTTGGTCATGGCATACCACTACCACTCCGTCGCTTGTCACATGAGTATCACACTCGATCACTTCCGCGCCCGAATCAATGGCATCTTCTACGGAAGAGACTGAATTTTCGGGAACAGTCCTGTCCGACGTGTGCGCCCGGTGTGTCATGACCCATACTTTTTTGTTGTCCGGCTCTCTGAATTGCTTCATCGCCTCCGTCAGTGCCAACAGATTATAGATACGGATTCTCTTCTGCACCTCATACTGACCTGCTGTAACATGCAATGTGTAGTCGCCACTTTGGGTATAGGCATAAGTGATAGGGGTAGCAGCTTTTCCTTCCTTGACCGTCCCGTCACCAAAATCGACAGTAATATCGGTATTTCCATCAATGTTGTTGAATTTGACCTCCACCACTTCTTTCAGCAGGGCACGGGTACTTACTTGCAGGTAAGGATTCTTTTTCACAGGATCATCGTCAGAGCAAGCGTTGCAGACTATTCCCAATAGAATAGCCCAACAGCATAACCAGCTTATCGGCTGGCGTTTTGTTCTTCTTCCTTTTTCCGGAACAAAAAAATGCAGTAATTCATTTTTCATTTGTATTTCTATAAAGGTTAATAAAAAAAGGAACTCCCGAAGGCGGAACCTGTTCGTTCCGTTCGGTTATGACAAAAATAGAGGGAAATGCCCCGATAAAAAATAGCAAAGGGAATATAAGTGGAAATCTACAATTCTCTCAAAGAAATAACCACCTGATTATTAATATCTTATTTCTAAGCAAGCTCACATTAAAAGGTAGATTGGGCACAGATTTTATTAACGGATTTTTGCCACCAAATCTTCAAAATCGTCTCGTGAAACACGTGCTTTTGTTTTTACTCTCGAACGGTAATTATAGATTGTATTCACCGAGTAATGCAGAAGTTCCGCAATCTGCGAACTGTCTTTTATTCCCAAACGTATCAAAGCAAAAATACGCAGTTCGGTATTCAGTAATTCATCCGGTTTCAAAACGATTTGTTCTTCCGGCAATAATAAGGCATTGAGAGATTCCACGAAATTAGGAAAGAGATGCAGAAAAGCGGAATCAAAGTTCGCATATAATTCTTGTACTTCAACGGTTACAATGTCATTGCTAAGATGTGTCATCTTGAGCAATTCTGCCACTTGCCCGCGTTGCAGTTTCTTGTTTACCAGCTTTCTGTACGCTTGCAAACGGTCTACATATACAGAGCACAGTTTGAAGAAACGGGCAATATAGGCTTCTTTAATGAGATTGGACTCGGAAAGCTCGAGATTGGTGGAACGAAGATGACGGTTCACTTCTTCGAGTTCTTCATTTAACGAGAAAAGCCGTTCGTTTACTTCCTGCAATCCTTTTTTCGCGATGGAAAGGCTTTCATCTGCCGGTAGATATAGATTAATGCGATCACCAACAGTAATGCCAACAAGGCTACGCACGTAATATAGATCAGTAATTCCCGGTTCTGCTGCTTGATAATATCCTGATAATTCCCGTTTATCATAGAAAGCGGGGTGATATTCATCCAGCTCCGCAACCGCGTTTTATAGAATTGTGATATTTCCCATGAGAAATTGATATAGTCATAGGCACGTTTCAAATCTCCTTTTCTATTCAGTTCTTGTGCCAGTACCATCAAAGAAGATTGCTCCTTAATGGCGGAACGCACATCTGAAATGGCTGAAAGCACCAGATAATACAAATGCTCGTCTTTCTTGCCCATGCTCTCAAAAAGGCGGAAACGCTGATAGGCTACCAGTGCATATTGAGGTGTGCCGAAAGAAGCCTCCGCAAGCCGGCGGTCACTGAATTCAAGAGCCTCATCGTATTTTCCGGCTTCTCTTAATTGCGTCTCACGCAACCACAGGTATGTAGCCGAGGACGGATCTAAAGTGACCTGCATCGAATCACGGTATGCATGGCTCAATTTTGCATAACGGGAAGCAAACATCTTATATCGGGGTTGTGCCGCTCCTGCTTCGAAATATACATGCTCGTAACAAGTATAGTAATATCCCAAAAGGGACGATGGCAATGTCTGACGATCAATCGAGTTAAGTATATCCGCTGCTTCCATATACATTCCGATGGAGGATAACAGATAGGATAGCTCCAATTGAATTTTAAGTTCCCTCTCTTTGTCATTCAACTGGCGGGCCAGCAGCATATTTTCATTCAGATAGTGGAGTGCGGAATCGGAACTGTATACTTTATATTCAAGATAAATATCATTATTCAGATGATAGCGTTCGACAGAAACGGGAGGTGTCTTTCGTGCTTCTTTTTTCAGTTCATGGAGTTTGTTCTCTTTGATCTGTACATAAGTATCGGCTTCCTTAATCGTTTTATCAAGCACATTCAACAATGAATCCAGGCTTTCACCAGCAAAAGCCGAATAACAGGAAAAGAAGAGCAAAAAGCAGAGTAGACAGTTCTTTTTCATTGGGCGGATAGACTTTAGTGAGTATGAGATGATAGAGATTAACCGGACAAATGTAGAGAAAATCTTCGTAACCTAACTATAAATGGCTCATAAATTAAAGGAACAAACAGACTATTATAAAGAAAAAACAGAAGCCAGACAGAGTATATGTTACATTATTATTAATAAAAATGAGTCTTACTCTATCAGACAAATCCATTCCCAGATACAGACCTGATGAAAATAAATACCATATTACCAATCCAAGCTCTTACCAATAAAAGTATTATCTTTGTTGCATGAAAAAGTTAGTCATTGTAGGATGTGGACGACTTGCAGGAATCGTTGCGGATGCAGTTGTCAAAGGCTTATTACCAGATTATGACTTGGTAGGTGTCTATTCGCGTACGGCTTCAAAAGCAGCGCACATCGTTCATAAAATGCAGCAACATGGCAAGCCTTGCATTGCTTGCGCCACATTGGAAGAGTTATTAGCATTAAAACCAAATTATTTGGTGGAATCGGCCTCTCCTGCCGCTATGCGGGAATTGGCTTTGCCGGCATTGAGAAACGGAACCTCTGTCATTACCTTGTCTATCGGTGCCTTGGCAGACGAGACATTCTATCAGGAAGTGGCAGAAACAGCCAAGGCAAATGGTACACGAATCTATATCGCATCCGGAGCTACCGGTGGATTCGATGTTTTAAGAACTGCCTCTCTGATGGGAAATACGACGGCCCGCTTCTTCAATGAAAAAGGTCCTAACGGACTCAAAGGGACTCCCGCTTATGATGATTCTTTGCAAACGGAGCAACGTACCGTCTTCTCCGGAAGTGCTGCGGAAGCTATTCGCCTCTTTCCAACCAAAGTGAATGTTACAGTTGCCGCCTCACGAGCTTCTGTCGGTCCGGAGAACATGCAGGTATCCATACAATCTACCCCCGGATTTGTGGGAGATACGCAAAAGGTAGAAATCAAAAATGACCAGGTGCATGCCGTAGTAGACATTTATAGCGCTACATCAGATATTGCAGGGTGGTCAGTAGTGAGCACCCTGATTAATATCACATCACCCATTGTATTCTGACAGATTGGCCAATACTTTTGCGCTCAGGCGGTCAAACGCCTGACGCGTGCGGCCAGTAGACACCTGCATACAACGTACATGCGGATGATTGAGCAGTTGCTCACTCCCCAACGCGCCTATCGTGTCACAAAAACAAAGGTTGTCACCTTCCAGCCATTCAGTGAAAGCAGCCTCATCCCATGCCGGTGACAAACCGGTATTGAATAATATCTTCCGGTTACCCATCTGCCTGAATTCCTCTTCATGCAGCAGAACCGTGTTTTTATTAAGGCAACAACAAATGACTTCACTCTCTGCAAGAAGTTTCTCCAATGGCAAAAAGCAATATCCTTTGGCAGTTGCCGCTTCTTTCTCACTGCGGGCATAATATGAAATATCAGCACCAAAGAACTTCAAAGCATCCGCTATCATGCCGCCCGACTTACCCAGTCCGACTATTCCGACTTTCAATCCGGTAATCTCACGAGGCAACTCCTCCCACGATTCCTGCCCGAAGCCATGCAAACAGCGCACCAATTCACTGACTACATATTCCACTACTCCCTCGTCACCATAATCCCGGATACCTGTTACCGTGATCCCCCGTTCATTGGCATAACGAATATCGACATTGGCACTTTCGGGGGAATAGAGCGAGCAACACATTCCAATGTATTTCACATTCGGACAACATTCAAGTACATACCGGTTGATACGGGAGGTATAACTCAAAAGCACCGCATCAGCATCTCCGATACGGGCAATGATTTCATCATCACTCGCGGGTATATCAGGATACATCACCACCTGACCGGCAAATGAATACAACGCTTTTTCGGCCGACGGAACCAGACTGACCGGTTCTATAGCTACAAGTTTCTGAAACATCGTTTTTTATTTTAGAAGTATTATAAAAACAAACATACACGGTTACCGGATTAGCAACCCAACATGGGCGCTAAGATACAAATTTCTAGCCATAATATCATTTAATGATAGACGATAACAGTATGTTTTAGACATACGAGCGCAAGTTAAACATATCCAATCAGAGTTCACTACTCGCCATCCGGTTCCTTTCGTGGCGGTGCTATAAAATGCATCTGATTGCCCCGTCCCTCCCGCTTGATAATGCCTTCGGCCGCAAAAGATTTAAGATCGCCCAATGCAGTATTCTTTAAACGCCCGGTAAGTTCTGTATAAGTGGTTCTTGTGATGAAGCCATGCTCTCTGATATATTGCAGGACGAGTTTCTTCAGGTTCTCCCTGTCCCACTTACGCGAAGTGTTGAAATCGACACACTTTCTGCGCTCCAAATCTCCGCGAATACCTACACGCATACTCTTAGAGGCACGGAAATTCACCCCGTTGAAAGCTACGGATTCAGAACGAATATCATTTTTATTTGCTACCAATCGGGAAGCTTTCACTTTGGCTGAAAAAAAACCGAACTCTCCCAATTCGACGCGGTATCCTTCACCCAGATATTGCAATACATCCTCTTTCAGTTCCATAAGGATACCTTCTATCACTCCTTCCTTAAATCCGGTTCTCTTAGCAACGCCACGGATCAATCGTTCTGCCGGAATCGTTCCACTGTAGACAATGTCGGCATACATTGTTTCCGTTTCTCCTTCCTTAGTAGTCAAGGCAGGCTTTTTCTTTAAATTGTAAAAGGCCATAATCTTATTGTTATATTTAAGACTTTTCAGTGCAGAGAATAAAGATTTTCAGTGCAGAGATTTATCATAGTTTATGCACTCGGGTAGTTGTCCAGTTGTAACGGGACAATAGTCACCTTATAGAAAAACAAATATCACCTTATAAAGTGATATTTATCACTGCATAAGATGACCACTTGTCTTTACAAGGGTAAAAAACAGTAAAGATACAAAATTAATTAGCGGAAAGCAAGAGACGGTACAATAAAGCTCAATATATGATTGTAATATGATTGCAAAATAAAATTCATCTACCAACTACCGGACATCGGTTTCTCTTTATTTATTCACATAGATTTGTTTATTTCTAAATTATTTCAGTACATTTGCCTGACCTACTTCTATTACAGAAGGATGAAAATAGACGAAATACAGTGCATAAAAGAACTACGCAACGGCTCTTACCAGGCTTTTACCCAGATTTATGAAGCCTACGCCGACCGACTTTACAGCTTTGTTCTTAAACAACTAAAAAATCGTTCCCTGACACAAGATATTGTTCAGGATACCTTTTTACGCCTATGGGACAACCGTAGCCAACTGAATAGCTTTGGCAACCTGCAAGCCTTTATTTTCACTATTGCCAAACATCAGGTAATCGATTATTTCCGCAAACAAGTCAACGAACTACAATTCGAAGACTTTATGGAGTATTGCGAGAACCAAGAGAGCGATGTATCTCCGGAAGACCTATTATTGTATGATGAATTCCTGCAACAACTGAAGAAATCAAAGAATATTCTGTCACAGCGGGAACGAGAGATTTATGAACTAAGCAGAGAAAAACATATTCCAGTCAAACAGATTGCCGAGCAACTGGAGCTTTCCGAGCAAACAGTAAAGAACTATCTGACTTCCGCTCTGAAGATCCTTCGCAGCGAAATGCTAAAATACAACATTATCTTCCTATTCTTTTTATAATATCGTCACTGCAACACATCACAAGGGGGGGGCAATAATATCTTCTCCCACAAAAAAGATCTCTATCTGATTTTTATGTTATAAAACACAAAGAAATCATAGTACTCTCTTATTCCATTCACGTATAACCAATAGAAACACCTATAATATGGCTACACATTTTAAAGATTTATACCGCCGATATATGGAGAAGGGCCTACCTTCTTCTGACTTGAGAGAGTTCAAAAAAGAACTTGAACACATACCGGATGAAGAACTTTGGAATACCATGATAAACATGGAAAAAGATTCTGCACCGGAAATCGGGATGCCCCCCATGATGAAAAAGCAGATACGTAAGGAACTTCATCAAATCATCTGGAGAAGACGCTGGTATCAATTTGCGAAATATGCCGCTGTCATCGCTCTACTCGTCACCTCTTCCTTCGGCATATATTCCTTATTCGATACTCCAAGTTCGCAACAAATGATAACTGCCAATGTAAAACCCGGCAGCAAATCAGAGATCATATTGCCGGACGGAACAAAAGTGCAACTGAATGGTGCCACTACCATCAGATATGACATCAATGATACAGAACAACGACTCGTACATCTATCAGGAGAAGCTTTCTTCGATGTAGCCAAAAAACCGGACTGTCCTTTCAGAGTCATGGTAAATGACTTCCAGATCGAAGTATTGGGAACTTCTTTCAATGTGAATACATATAAGAAAGATGTCATCGAAACCTCTCTGCTTACCGGAAAAATTAAAATATCCGGCGGCTCTCTCCCGCACGAATATACGCTTACTCCCGGTGAAAAAGCAACCTACTCCGGTGTAGACAAAGCCCTCAAAATTACAAAAGCTGATGTGCATGTAGAAACAGGCTGGTGTAATGATTATCTAATTTTCGACTCCGAGCCTTTAATTGATGTTATAGAGCAAATAGAACGGTGGTATGGAGTAGAAATAGAACTAAAATATCCACAGATTGCACAAGATTTACTGTCCGGTTCTTTCCGCCATGAAAATATACAGAATGTTATCCATTCATTGAGCCTTCAGTATAAATTCAAATATGAGATACATAAAGATAAAATCATTATTTATTAACCTCAAAAGAAAGGAGCCTATGAAAGATATAATATAAGCTATTTAAAGAAAAACAACCAAAGAATCGCCCAATCCTTTGGTTGTATGAAAGTCGATAAAATTAATCCATTAAAACATGAAAAAATAGTATCAACTATGAATTACACAAAGTTAATTTTTTCCTTTAAAAAGAGGAGACATAATCTCCTTATTTTTAGAAACTTTACCATTTTGCTCACTGGAATGATTTTACTATCCACAACAGGAGCATTGGCACAAAAAGGAAATGTGTCGGTAAACATCAATAATGGTACGGTGAAAACATTCATAAAGGAGATCGAGAAACAAACCCGGTATACATTCGTTTATCGGAACAATGTCCTCAACGACCAAGCGAAAGTGACCGTCAACTGTAAAAATAAGCCTCTCGATCAAGTCCTATCACAAGTATTCACCCCATTAAATGTTTCTTATTCGCTTAATAACAATACCATAGTATTAGTGAAACAAGAAGTGCAACAACAGAAAAAAAACGAAAAGAAAACCATCAAAGGTACTGTGACAGATGGAAAAGGCGAACCGATTATCGGAGCCAATGTAATACAGGAAGGTGGCATCGGGACAATTACAGATGTTGAAGGAAATTTCACCGTCACAGCAGACCTATCCAAGCCGTTAGAAATATCCTACATCGGATACAAAAAGAAATCTATCCGCATCGGTGCTTCACCGACAATCAACATAGCGCTGGAAGAAGATGCACACGTCATGGATGAAGTTATCGTCATCGGATATGGCTCCAAAACCAAGCGGGATGTTACCTCTTCCATTGGAACTTATAAACCGGGAGAAGTCAATGTCCGCCAGGTATTAGGTGTTGACGAACTGCTGCAGGGACGCGTATCCGGAGTGAATATAACGTCAGCATCCGGTGTACCGGGAAGTAAAAATCGGGTCAGTATCCGTGGAATCGGTTCAATTACCGCAGGTAACGAACCACTATATGTAATTGACGGAGTACCTATCAACAATACGTCAGGAGATACTGGTGCCTGGGGAGCACAATCAATGAACGGTCTGAATGATTTCAATCCCTCCGACGTAGAATCTATACAGATCTTGAAGGATGCAGCTTCCGCTGCTATTTACGGCTCACGTGCAACAAATGGTGTTATCCTGATAACAACTAAAAAAGGAAGCAAGGGACAGGCCAAAGTAAACATTGACACGAATGTTAGTTTCTCCAACCTGACCAGAACAGACAAACTGGATATGACCGACACTGATCTGTTTCTGGAAGTTCTGAACGAAGCTATCGACAACTATAATCTGCAAACCAACAGTACGCAGGCACGTATTGATAACCCTGCACCGGGAAAAGCACAGACAAACTGGCTCGATCTGGTACTTCGTACGGCTGTTACCTACACGACTACCGCGTCTGTGTCAGGCGGAACAGATAAAACGAATTATTACTTGTCCGCCAATTACAAACACAACGAAGGTGTAATTATCAACAATCAGCTCAAACGTTACAATTTGAAGGTTAATCTGGACACGGAAATCAAAAAGTGGCTCAAGGTAGGAACCGCCCTGAATTTAAGTTACTCGCGTAATAACCGCGTTCCCACTGGCTATAATATAGGAACCAGTGTCATTACCCGCGCCATCGAACAACGTCCATGGGATTCTCCTTATCGTCCCGACGGAGAATATGCTGTCGGAGGACAGGAGTTGGCCAACCATAACCCGATACAGGCTCTTAACGAAGAAGATGTATATATCGATAATTACCGTGCCCTCGGTTCACTCTATATGCTGTTTAACATAACGAAAGACTTGAACTTCAAAACCACACTCGGAGAGGATTTCAACTATACGGAAGAACACATTTATTACACAGCCGATCACCCCTATGGCAATAAAGTAGGAAAGCTTATTGACGGACGAAAATCTTATGCGAGTACTTTATGGGAAAACGTGCTCACTTATAAACACTCCTTTGAAGAAGATTTCTCTCTGGACGTCATGCTGGGGCATTCTATACAAAAGGATGTAACTTCCTCGGCCGCACAAACGGGTATCGGATTCCCCTCTCCTTCTTTTGACGTCAACTCTGTTGCTGCCGAATTCTCGGATATAAGTACAGGACTTTCTTCATTCCTGCTCCAATCATTCTTCGGCCGTTTAAGTCTGAACTACAAGAACCGCTATTTACTAACGGGAACCATGCGTGCTGACGGTTCTTCCAAATTCATATCCAGCAATCGCTACGGATATTTCCCGTCTGTCAGCGCCGGTTGGAATTTGGGAGAAGAATCTTGGTGGAAATATCCACAAACCGATGTAAAGTTCCGCGCAAGCTGGGGTTGCACCGGTAATCAGGGAGGTATCGGCTCTTATGCTTATCAAGCATTAGCCGGTGGAGGATACAACTATAACGGTGAGAACGGTTTAGGACTGACTACTGCAGGCAACCGCGATCTTAAATGGGAAAAAGCCCAACAAGCTGACATCGGAGTAGACCTTTCTTTTTTCAGAGGTGCGATCACATTCACAGCAGATGCATTTATCAAAGATACCAAGGACTTGCTTTACCAAAAGCCAACTCCTGCTACATCGGGTTATACCAGCCAGGTATGTAATATCGGATCAATGCGTAATAAAGGACTCGAATTTACCTTAGGAGCCAACCTTAGCAAAGGTTCATTCTCATGGCATTCGGATTTCAATATCTCCTTTATCAGAAATAAACTGACTGCGCTTCTCGACAATAATGAGATATTGACAACCAGCTCGATGCACGCCCTTAAAGTCGGCGAACCGATAGGGTCCTTCTATATGATTAAGTGGAAAGGTATTTACCAGTCGGATGATGAAATTCCTGCCAAGATTTACGATCAGGGCGTAAGAGCAGGAGACTGTATTTACGAAGATGTGGATGGCAACGATGTCATAGACGAAAACGACAAACAGTTTGTCGGCTCGGCTAATCCAAAGTTCACCGGTGGTTTCAATAACACATTCAAGTACAAAGGCGTTGACTTGAGCCTGTTCTTTACATTTTCGTCAGGCAACAAGCTCTATGAACTGTGGACCGGAGGTTTACGAATGGGTAACGGTACATGGCCGATACTAAAATCAGCTGCAGAATCCCGTTGGACGGGACCGGGCAGTACTAACGAAAATCCGCGTGCCATTTATGGTTATACGTGGAACTCAACCAAGTTTGTCAATACCCGAATGTTACACGATGCATCTTATATCCGTTGCCGTACAGCTTCTATTGGATATACCCTCCCAAAAAGTTGGATTAACCGGATACATATCGATAATCTACGCATATATTTCCAGGCAGATAACCTCTTCATATTAACGAAGTGGCCGTATCTGGATCCGGAAGTAAATGTAAGCCTCTCTGCAACCAATATGGGATATGATTATCTCTACCCATCCCAACCGCGTACGTTTACAATAGGTGTCAATCTTAAATTCTAACAGATATGAAGAATTTTATTATATCGTTATTAACAGTATTATTGGTGTTTGCCACTAGTTGCAACGAAATGGACCAATATCCGCATAATGCCGTATCCAGTGATAACCTCACCGAGGAGGATGCTCAATTACTGCTTACCGGACTCTACTTTTATATACAAAACAAACCAACAGTCAATGGTTATCTTACACAAGACATTGTCGGCGGAGATCTTGTCCGCGGCGGAGCGACAGGACTGAAAGATCCGGTATTATTGGTAAAAGACCTGGTTACCCCTGAAAGCGGTTTCGTCAGCGGACCGTGGGATGGATTTTATACTGCTCTCTACCAAGTGAATTCACTGATTGTCGCAGTTGACAAATTAGCAGCCAGCCAGTCACGAAACGAGATACTGGGAGTAGCCAGTTTCTTCCGTGGTCTGATTTATTATCACCTGGTTACCCGCTATGGAGAAGTTCCCATTCTCGAAGCTCCTTTTTCGGGAGATATCGCAGCATCTACCGAAACAGAAGGATGGAGTTTTGTAGAAAAGAATTTTCAGGTAGCAATAGATTATGCTCCTACTTTTTCCGACAAGTATTACGTCTCAAAACAAGCGGCAAAGGCTTTAATGGCAAGAACCAAACTTGCACAAGGCAAAATGACTGAAGCTGCCAAACTTGCTGAAGAAGTGATAGGTGATGCCAATTTCTCACTTGCCGACTTCGACCAGATCTTCCGTGGAAAAGCAAACCGAGAAGAAATATTCTCGTTTGTCAATCTGCTCAATGAATCAAGCGTAAACTTGAGTGCTTCCCTTTATTCACGTGCTTCTGCCAATGGAGGTAGCTATACATATGCGCC
The DNA here is from genome assembly GCF_003602935.1 of Bacteroides sp. AM54-2NS. Taxonomy (NCBI): domain Bacteria; kingdom Pseudomonadati; phylum Bacteroidota; class Bacteroidia; order Bacteroidales; family Bacteroidaceae; genus Bacteroides; species Bacteroides sp. AM54-2NS. The sequence continues at coordinate 258,326 of NZ_QTMZ01000001.1, read as the reverse complement.
GACGACAAAAGTGATGAATATGTTCGAACCGGATGATAAACGAACCGCCATATCAATTGATATGCAGGAAACAAATGAAGTCATTAATAAATATCCCGGTGGAGAGGTGACTACCGATCCGATCATTATTACCCGTTTGGGGGAAATGTACCTGATTAGTGCTGAAGCACAAGGACTTTCCAAAGGGCTTACCCGTTTGAATGAGCTTCGGAATTTCCGTGGTCTTCCTTCTGTACACCCTGCCACTGAAGAAGACTTCATAGATGCAATTCTCAATGAGAGACATACAGAACTACTGGCGGAAGGTTTCCGTTGGTTCGACCTTGTCCGCCTCAACCGCCTGGAAAGTGATCTCGGCTTTGAGCGCAAGTATAACAAATTACCTATTCCTGCCAAAGAAAGGTCTCTCAATAAACTTTTAAATCAAAATTCATATTGGGCTAACTAAAACAATGAAAATGATGAACTTATTAAAATACATGCAGATTCTGTCATTTGTATTACCAGTGGCTTTCTTAAGTTGCTCAAACGATACAATTGAAGACGTACATTATACCCCGCAAACAAAAATCGGTCAAAAACTATTAGCGGGTAGTGAAACAGTGGCACGTGTATATACCGATACCAGCTTTGTTGTTGCATTGGGAGTTACGGAAACAGATGTCCACTTTCAAAAGGCAGACAGCCGCTCTACTCATATATTTATAATCGACATTGATTTGAATGAACCGGGGGTTTCATTAGAAGTAGGTATGCCGTATGATGCGGATGTACGCAACAACTTCCAGCGGCAGACACTAACAGAAATGGCAGATTACGCCGACCGTCCGTGGCACCGGGTAGCTGCCATGATTAATGCTGATTTTTGGGATGTCAGTACAATGGATATCAGGGGGCCCATTCATCGCAATGGAGTGATCTTAAAAAACTCATTCATCTTTAAAGAAACACTTCCCCAACAAGCTTTGAGTTTTATCGCGCTGACGAAAGACAACAAAATGGTAATTGCCGACTCTGTGGAGTATCGTGGGATGCAGTACAACCTCAAAGAAGTGACCGGGAGCGGAGTTATCGTGCTACGGGATGGAGAAATATCCGGCGCAACTTATCCAGGTATTGATCCGCGTGCTTGTCTTGGATATTCAGATGATGGTCATGTCTACTTCATGGTGGCTGACGGACGTGTAGAGTTCTATTCATACGGACTTACTTATCCGGAAATGGGTTCAATAATGAAAGCGTTAGGGTGCTCATGGGCTGTGAACCTGGACAGTGGCGGTTCTGCCCAAATGCTTATACGACATCCGATAGCGGATATATTCCAAATACGGAACCGGCCTTCTGATGGACAGGAGCGGCCTGTGGTAAATACGTGGATGGTAACAGTCAATGAACCTTAAAAAACAGAAAATATGAAGAACTCAATATTTATTTTATCTATCCTATTTTGTTGTAACTTGTTCTGTGGATGTTCGGAATCGGACGAATCCGATTCCCGACAATTTCCTCCGAAACTCATTTCCATTATTCCGAAAGCTGGATCGACAGGAGGTACCGCAATTATTTCAGGAGTTCATTTTTCTGAAACAGCAATTGATAATGAGGTATTTATTAACGGAGTACAAGCGGAAATTATCGATGCAACCCAGAATCGTTTAGTGATTGCTCTTCCCAATAATCCGGAAGGTACTTATTCAATCAAAGTTAGTGTGAAAGGGGAAGTTGTAGAAGGACTCAAATTTACTTATGCAACACCTCAAGCTCCACCTGAACTTGCTGTATTACAGGTTATGCCCTCCTCTGCCTATGCAGGAGATTTAGTGACACTGATCGGTCAGTGTTTCAGCACAGTGGTATCAGAAAATCAGGTGACAATCAACGGAGTGACTGCTGAAGTTAAAGAGGCGACTTCCAGCCAACTCAAAATTATCATTCCCGACACCGAGGAAGGCAGTTACCCTATCCGTGTGAGAATTGGTACTAAAGAAGCTGAAAGCCCCCTATTTACTTACCTTCACACAGTGACATTAACGACCTCTTCTCTAACCCCCGCACGTGGAAAAGCCGGAGAGGAAGTGGTGATTTCAGGAGAAGGATTTGGAACAACGGTCGAAGAGAACATGGTTTCTATAAACGGAAAGCAGGCAACCGTAAAAGTTGTAACCGCAACAACGCTAACCATTATTGCTCCGGAGAACCCTTCCGGTACATATCCAGTCAAAGTTACTGTCGCAGATAAAACGATAGAGAATCTAAGTTTCACCTACGAAGATTTATCTTACACAGTTGCAACAGTAGCAGGTAACTCCGCAACTACCTCTACTGACGGTAAGGGAACGGCTGCCTCTTTCAAATTCCCGCAGGGACTAGCTCTCGCACCCAATGGTGACATATGGATTGCCGAAAGAGGAAATAACGTCATCAGAAAAATGGATCAGGAATATAATGTTTCAACTGTTGCCAAAAGTGGCACCGTTACATTTAATGCTCCCTGGCAAGGTGGTTTCGATCTCTCGGGTATATATTATGTAGCCAATAAAGCTTTGAATAATATTATTAAGATTACACAGGAAGGCACTTGCTCTGTGTTCTCCACCGAAACGACCTTTAAAAGTCCGATGAGCGTCACTTTTGATAGTAACGGTAATATGTATATTGCGGACCGCGATAATAAGGCAGTAAAGAAAATAACGTCTGGCGGTACTGTAACTAACTACGATATGTCTTCACTCAAAGCCGGTCCCAATTGTATGGCGGTAGATAAGAAGGGAAGAATTTTTGTAGGTACCGGCGGTACTTATCAGCTGCATATGTTCGATACGGACGGTACACTAAAAACTGTATTCGGAACTGGCGTAGTACCCACTGCCGCGACTTATTCTGATGGTGAACAGAACGACCTGTCAAAAGCAACCATGGGGGCAACATTCGGCATTGCATTCGGCCCGGATGAGGTACTTTATATCACCGATTATACAATGCATACCATACGTACGCTAACACCGGATGCAGAAGGCGACTATACGAAAGGAACATTAAAAACAATAGCCGGTATTCCGGGAACGAAAGGTAAAATTGATGGTTCTGCCCTGACAGCTACATTCAATTGCCCTGCAAGCGTACTGGTTTCGGATAAAGTATATATCGCTGATGAGCAAAACCATTTGATTCGTACCATAACAGTAAATAAATAAAAGACTATGAGAAAGATATACATACTACTGCTCGCCTGCTCACTCTTATCATTGTTTGTAGCCTGCAATGATAATGACTACAAAGCGTCAGTGACAGAGCTTAGGCTGGTCCTCGTGAAACCCACCAATGTTTATTCCGGTGAAATAGCTACAATACTGGGACGTAATTTCAGCACGGTGCCGGAAGAAAATGCTGTTTTCATCAACGACCAGCAGGCAACCGTTATAGAAGCCTTCAAGGACGAACTGAAAATAATATTACCTGAAATGGCTCCGGGAAAATATTCCATCCGCGTCAAATCCCCCTCGGGTGAATTGACAGGCCTCGAGCTCAATTATCTGAAAACACCGGATCAGGAATATATCGTTCAAACAATCGTTGGACAGAAGGGAGTATTCGAAATGACAGACGGAGTCGGTACGGAAGCCACAACCAAGCTTCCCACTGGTATCGCTTTTGCTCCGGATGGCAGTTTATGGTTTACAGAACGAGGATACAACTATATACGACGTATCTCTCCGGACTTCCTGGTCACTTCACTCCTCGATGTGGCAGTAGACGGTAGCAGTGCTATCTGGCAAGGTGGATTCGATTCGAAAGGAAACTATTATTTCATCGACAAAGGAAAAGGAATGTTACGGAAAATAGAAACCGGCAGTATGTCTGTTTCAACCATAGCATCCGAAATGAAGAGTCCAATGAATGTTACATTCGATGATGAAGATAACATATATGTATCGGCACGCGACAATAAGGCGATTTATAAATTCACACCTTCAGGTACAAAAACAACTTTCGCCACTCTTAACGTATCTCCCAACTATATTGTGTTCGACAAAAACAAGAATATGATTGTTGGTACTTCTAATGGGTATGTGTTGATTCAAATCAGTCCGGATGGCACGCAAAAAACAATTGCAGGAGACGGAGTAAAAGGACAAGAGTATTATGACGGAGAACCCGGTAATCCGCTTAGTGCAAAAGTGGGTGCTACTTTCGGGGTAGCCGCCGGTTCAGATGGATGCCTGTATCTTTCGGATAACACGTACAACTGCATCCGCAAACTAACTCCTGACGCAAATGGAGACTACTCGAAAGGAACGCTGGAAACCATCGCTGGTTCTGGGAAAGCAGGTTTCTCCGACGGAAAAGGACTGAAGGCTACCTTCAACCAACCGTATGAAATCATAATTACGGAGGACTGTAAAACAATGTATGTGGCAGGCGCCGTCAATTACCTGATTCGCCGCATTACTGTCAAATAATAGCGAGTACCCGGGGCGATGCCCCGGGTGACTTTTATCATCATTAATGAATTCTATTAAGTTATGACGAAAAAACTTTTTTTCTTACTACCTATTCTGCTAACCGCATTTTCCATCAGCGCACAAACAAGAACTGATAAACTTTTGAAAAATCTACATGATAATGAATCGAAGTATATCTTTGTTATCGCTCATAGAGGAGACTGGCGCAATGCGCCGGAAAACTCCCTGCAAAGTATCGAAAAAGCAATTGCAATGAAAGTTGATATGATAGAACTTGACATACAACCGACTAAAGATGGCAACTTTATTTGTATGCACGACGAAACTCTCGACCGTACTTCTACGGGAAAGGGACCGATAAAAGATTATACGACCGAGGAACTGAAAAAGTTCGTCCTACGCAGCGGCAACGGAATCAAAACCCGCCAACCAATCCCCACACTGAAAGAAGCATTAAATGTCTGTAAAGGCCGTATTCTTGTCAATATAGACAAAGGAGGTACTTACATAAAAGAAATTATGCCTATCATCCAGGAATGTGGAATGGAGAAACAGGTCATCATCAAAGGATACTATCCTGTAGAGAAAGTGAAAAAAGAGTATGGCTCCAATGAAAGCATGCTTTATATGCCTATCGTTAATTTATGGGATAAAGAAGCAGTTGCCACTATACAAACTTTTATCAAAAACTTTACCCCAATTGCTTACGAACTATGCTTCAAAGATGATGCAAATCCGAATCTAAAAATAATAGATGAAATCGCTAAATCAGGTAGTCGGGTATGGATGAATACTTTATGGGATAGTCTATGTGGCGGACATGATGATGAGAATGCTCTATTGGAAAGTAAAGATAAACATTGGGGTTGGATGTTAAAGCATAAAGCAACAATGATACAAACAGACCGTCCACAAGAACTTATTCATTATTTGGAGGAAAAAGGATTGAGAGATTTGGAATGATCTTCTCTATAAGTCATTCGAAACATCTTATTAAAGAAGTAGTGGGCTTCTTGTTTTCAGGAACAACTTAACACATTTGCAAAAGAAAAAAGGTCAATTCACCCCCATGAATTGACCTTTATTTCTTCTTATTTCTTTCCGTTATTCGTCTCTAAACTTAATTTTCAGAATCTTGCTGATAGCAGGTTTATACTTCTTTAGCATCCGGTCGAATCCCAAATCGTTCGGATGAGTTCCGTCGATGGTTCCCTCGTGATCTGTTCCCAAGAAACGGTCTTCTTTAATGAAATACAGGTTCTTTACGCCTTTTTTACGCAGTACTTCTACTTGCTCGGCGATAGCCTCATTCTGTTGCTTTACATTCTCACGGGCTTTCTGATTAAAGTTTCCCGTTTCGCGTATCAATGTCTGTATGATAATAATAGGTGTATCCGGATGTTTCTCCCGCAAGGTCATTACAAAGCCTACAGCCCGTTCGGTAATCTCTTTTGGAGAAGGATTGGGAATACAATCCAAGATAAAAGCGTCTGCATCAATATTCGCTAACATCCCGGCAACTTCTTTCTCCATTTTTCCATTACCACTCAATCCCAAATTAATGAAATTATATCCACTGCTACGGGATAAGCGGGCCGGATAGGCCATACCCGGACGGCTGGCAGAAGCTCCCTGCAAAATGCTGGATCCGTAGACTACTATTTTCTTTTTGAACGGATTTTCTCCTTTATATATGTGAGCATCAGAAGAGACGCCTATCTCCAGACTCTTCAACTCATCGTATAAGGGCAGATACAACAAACATTCTTTCTCTTCGGTTCCCATATTATCGACAATCACTCTTTCCGTAGTCACGCCACCCGGCATCCCTACTCCGGCAAATTGCCATTTCCCATCCCGTTTGATATACAAATCCAAGCCTTTTTGGGCTATTCTGGTCAAGTTTGGCAGTTGGTAATTGTCAGGAACAGTCCATTTAGCTTTTATCACCGGACTGTTCGTTGTGAAGGAAATAGCCAAACCTGCAGAGTTGGTGAATAGCTTCTTTACTGCGGGAGGCATCGTACAATACTTTGCTGTATCTACCCGATGGAAATATTCACCTCGGTAGTCGCTTTTCCTACCAATAAAAGCTCTTGGGCGGGCACATAGGTAAAATTGTTCTTCTGCTGCCCGAATGTTGTAAGGGGAAACATTATCAGACCCAGGCAAATCCAGAAATTTCGTGTTAAGTTTCTCATGGTCAGTTTAATATTAACAGTTTATTAATTGTCAGTATATCGCAGCAGTATCAAAAAGCTACTTATAAATCAGCGTTGATAAATACTCTTCTGCAAACATTTCATTGGCAACCTCCAGTAGTTGCTCTGCCGTTAACTCTTCAATACGCTTAAAAACAAGCTCGGATGATTCATATTTATGATAATGAAGGTATGTTTTCGCCATTCCCAATGCATTATTCTCAAAGTTATCAGATGCCACTCCGATTTGTCCGATCAACTGCTTTTTCGCTGCTGCCAATTGGGAGGAAGTCATTTTCACATCACGCATCCGCTTCAGTTCCTTATAGGTCAGTTTCAAACAGGTATCCATGTCATCCACATCCGTCCCGAAATAAATACAGAAAGCCCCTGTATCCGTGTAAGAGGTCAGATTGGATTCGACATTATAAACCAGTCCTCTACGCTCACGAAGGGATACATTGAGTTTGCTATTCATTCCGGGACCTCCGAGGACATTGTTCAATAAATAGAGAGCCGTGCGTTTGTCGTCATACGCATTATAGCCACGGCTACCCATCATTACATGTGCCTGGTGTGTGTCTCTAGAAACCGTCAAATGTTCCGGCATATAAAGAGGCGGAGGTGTGCGACGATTCTCTACTCTTACATCAGGAATATCCGAAAGGTATTTTTCTACCAAGCGGATGATTTTCTTGAAATCATATTGTCCCTGAACAAAAAACACCATATTCCCCGGTTGGTAAAACCGGCGGGTAAACGATAGAACATCCTCTGTGCGAAAACTCCGCAGCAGTTCCGGTTTACCAAGAATGTTTCTTCCCAATGGATGATTGCGGAAGATCATATCTTCAAAATCATCGAAGATCAGTTCCGACGGAGTATCTTCATACGACTGGATTTCATCGATAATGACCTCCGTTTCTTTTTCTATTTCATGCTGCGGAAAAGTTGAATGAAATACAATATCCCCCAACAGTTCAAGCGCCCGTTCCAGATGTTCTTTCAGGAAAGCGGCATAGACCACCGTTTCTTCCTTATTAGTGTAAGCATTCAGGTCGCCCCCCACATTCTCCATCCGGTTGAGGATATGCCAGGCTTTCCGCTTCTCCGTTCCCTTAAAAATCAGGTGTTCTACAAAATGGGCCATTCCCTGCTCATTCTCCGCCTCATCGCGCGTTCCGGCATCGATCGCAAAACCACAATAAGCTACTTTTGAGAGGGTCGGTTCATGGATAATACGTAAGCCATTTGGCAATGTATATTCGTTGCAATGCATTGTTTTCTACTTCCTTATTGAATTAATGCCGCAAAAATACAATAAAACTTATTGCTGTTTATAGAAAATTGCAGATATTTGTGGACTATAACAGCAACAACGTATATGGAAAAGATAGGAATATTCTGTTCCGCTTCCGAAAACATTGACAAAGTGTACTTCGAAAGTGCCCGCCAAATAGGAGAATGGATGGGGCAGAAAGGCAAAACCTTGATATATGGAGGTGCCAGCCTCGGACTGATGGAATGTATCGCCCGCGCCGTGAAAGAAAACGGCGGCAAGGTCATCGGAGTTGTTCCCGCCAAACTGGAGGAGAACGGCAAAGTAAGCACTCTGTTAGACGAAGAAATTCACACCCGCAATTTGAGTGACCGCAAAGATATCATAACGGAGAAGTCGGAGGTGCTAGTCGCACTACCCGGAGGCGTTGGTACGCTCGATGAGATCTTCCATGTAATAGCCGCTGCTTCTATCGGTTATCACCGGAAAAAGGTCATCTTCTACAATGAATATGGTTTCTATGACGAACTATTGAAAGCACTCCACACGTTGGAGGATAAAGGTTTTGCACGGCAACCATTCTCAACCTATTACGAAGTAGCAAACACATTGAACGAATTAAAAGAAAAAATAAACTGATTATATGATAGACTCCATCAAACAACTTTTGCAACAGGAAGCACAAGCTGTGCTCAACATCCCAATAACAGACGCTTATGAAAAAGCAGTAAAACTGATTGTAGAACAAATACATCAGAAAAAGGGAAAACTGGTAACTTCCGGTATGGGAAAAGCCGGACAGATTGCCATGAACATTGCTACAACTTTTTGTTCCACCGGTATTCCATCTGTCTTTCTGCATCCCAGCGAAGCGCAACACGGGGATTTGGGTATTTTACAAAAGAATGATTTACTCCTGTTGATCTCCAACTCGGGCAAGACACGGGAGATTGTGGAATTAACCCGTCTGGCTCATAATCTGGATCCGGATTTGAAGTTTATTGTTATTACTGGTAATCCGGACAGTCCGTTGGCAAAAGAGTCGGATGTTTGTCTTAGTACCGGTAAGCCGGCTGAAGTCTGTGTGTTAGGCATGACTCCTACTACCTCTACCACTGCCATGACAGTGATCGGAGATATATTGGTGGTACAAACCATGAAAGAAACCGGATTTACGATCGCCGAATATTCAAAACGCCATCATGGTGGTTATCTGGGAGAAAAATCAAGATCACTATGCGAAAAGTAATCGGTATCGGAGAGACAATCCTCGATATCATCTTTCGAGGTGACCAGCCTTCCGCAGCCGTACCGGGAGGCTCTGTATTCAACGGCATCGTCTCATTGGGACGAATGGGAATAAACGTCGGCTTCATCAGTGAAACCGGGAATGACCGTGTAGGCAATATTATCCTACAGTTTATGCGTGAGAATAATATCCCAACCGATCATGTCAACGTATTCCCGGACGGAAAATCACCAGTATCTCTGGCTTTTCTCAACGAGCAAAGCGATGCAGAATATATATTTTACAAGGATTATCCCAAACAACGCTTGGACGTCCTATTCCCTAAATTAGAGGAAGATGACATTGTGATGGTCGGTTCGTATTATGCATTGAATCCGGTACTGCGGGAAAAGGTTCTCGAATTACTCGATCAGGCACGGGAAAAGAAAGCCATCATCTATTACGACCCGAATTTCCGCTCTTCTCATAAAAACGAAGCCATGAAACTGGCTCCAACCATTATTGAGAATCTTGAATATGCAGATATCGTACGCGGTTCATTAGAGGATTTCCTCTATATGTACAACATGCAGGATATAGACAAGATATACAAGGATAAAATCAAGTTCTATTGCCCACAATTCATCTGTACTGCAGGCGGGCAAAAGGTAGCATTGCGCACCAATCTAGTCAACAAAGATTACCCGGTAGAACCGTTACAAGCAGTCAGCACCATTGGAGCCGGCGACAATTTTAATGCAGGACTCATTTATGGATTACTCAAATATGATGTTCGATACCGCGATCTAAATAACTTGAATGAAGAAATCTGGGATAAAATAATTCAATGCGGAAAAGACTTCGCAGCGGAAGTTTGCGGAAGTTTCAGCAATTCTGTTTCGGTAGAGTTTGCAAAAAAATACAAATAACAATTATTCTTTAATTATACATAGACATTTCTGAAAAAGATTTCATATCATAAATTCCATATCAAACTGGTATTCTTTTACGGTTTGGTATGGAATTATAAATCTCAGACATGAGAATTAAATCACAAGCTAGCATTTATCAAATATTATATTTACCTTTATCCCAAATTCAGCTTTAGCGATAAAATCTAATATAATCATGAGAAAGTTTATTTTACCTGTGTTACTCTGCTTTATTTTTATCAATCCGGCTACAGCTAACGATGAAATCAAATCATTACTAAAAACATTAGATAAAGCCCTAAAGTATAAATTAGATTATGCAGAACAAAAGCAAGAGCAAATAGATAGTCTCAAAATAGAACTGAAGTTACACCATAAAATACACAAAAAAGTACAAATAGCCGAATTATTATGTTTCGCCTATTCTTCCTTTCAAAAAGATTCCGCTTTAACCTATGCTATTCATATGAATGAATTAGCTCAAGAAAGTGGAGATGGAGAGCTTATCATTGAAGCCAAGTTAGACTATGCACGTATTTTATCTTCCATGGGATTTTTCAAAGAAGCATTGTCCATTGTCAATCCCATACAACATGAATTATTGTCTCCCAAACTTAAAGTGGAATACTTCCTCGGGCAAGCCACTATCTACAATCACCAAAAGAATTTTGCTTCCAGTGAAATAGAATCACGCAAGAATGATTTGATAGAACAAACTTATCGTGACTCTTTACTTCAATGCGCAGAAGTCCCTTCCAATATACGGGCTTTCACAATTGCTCCTATCCTGCTACACAAAAAGAAATATAATGATGCCATCTATATGCTGGATAGTGCTTATTTAAGCTATCCCCAATATTCACGGAATGCCGGCATATTAGCTTATTCATTAGCCTCTGCCTATCAAGGCAAAGGTGACTCTAAGAATGCAATCAAGTACTTTGCCATATCTGCCATATCCGATGCAATAAGCGGAACTAGAGAGAACCGTTCTTTGCGAATATTGGCAAAACTTATTTTTGAGAGTGGAGACATAGATCGGGCATACACATACATGAAAAATGCAATGGAAGATGCCATCTTATGTAATGCCAGAATCAATACAATTGAAGCCTCGGATATGTACCTCTTCATCGACAAGGCTTTTCAAGAGAAAGAAAAACGCAAATTTGTTATTATTAGTAGCCTACTCAGTTCGCTGTGCCTTGTCTGTATCCTATTATTTATACTTTTCACCCAACTAAAAAAGCAAAAGAAAAAAGTGGAACAAGCCAATAAAAGCCTGTCATATCATTTGGATGAAATACAAAACATAAACTCTGCACTGGCTGATAGCAGTAAAATTAAGGAAGAATATGTGGGATTATATATGGAACAATACACCAACTATATCACTCAGATAGACAGTTTCAAAAAAAGAGCCCTTAAAATAGCAAAGAGTGAAGATATCAATAAAGTGGTTTCTTTCCTCAAATCTTCGTTGAACACGGAAGAAGACTTGGCCGAGTTCTACAATAATTTCGACAAAGCTATTCTCAACTTATTCCCCAACTTCGTAGCGGACTTTAACGCGCTCTTATCACCCGAAAATGCCATAATACCTGGTACTGGTAAACTACTGACTCCCGAACTGAGAATCTTTGCACTGATTCGGTTAGGAATCACAGATAGTGTGAAAATAGCCCATTTCCTGCAATACTCACTATCGACCATTTACAACTACCGCTCAAAAATGAGAAGCAAAGCCATTGGTGATCGTAACGATTTCGAGGAAAGAGTGGGACGTATCGGACAATAAAAAAACACCCACTGCAATAAGCTGTTTTTTTCTTATTGCAGTGGGAATGATTATTTTTCTCATATCGAGCTATACAAGCCCCCGAACACACATTCTTCTACATCAAGGATTGACTTTAACAACTTGTTCCCATTTCAGTTTCGTCGGATAGCCCCAATCCGGTTTAGTAGGATCACAGAAATCGCCAACAGACGCCATTCGAGCATAAAGTAATTTAGTAAGCTCTTCACGTTTTTTACTATACTTCGGATTGTCATAAAGATTATTCATTTCCATTGGATCCGCCTTAAGGTCAAAAAGCTGTGGATGACGCTGACCGTCCACATTGTAAAGTATAAGTTTGAAGCCATCCTTCTTGATGGCTCTTTGGAGGTTAATATATGTCAGCAATATGTCCTTGCGCTTTTTCACTTTCGGGTTCTGTATGGTTTGCGCTAATGAAATACCCTTAACAGTAGTTGGCGCCTTTATATTCGAAAGATCACAGAGAGTGGGGTAAAGGTCATAAAGATAACAGTAGGCATCGCTCATGACATTTTGCGGGATATTAGGTCCGCATATCACTAAAGGCACTCTCACCGCTGCTTCATATAAGTTCTGTTTCCCCAACAGTCCGTGTTCTCCGACACAAAGGCCGTTGTCCGCAGCAAATACGATGATGGTGTTATCGGCTTTGCCGCTTTTTTCAAGCATATCAAGGATACGTCCTATCTGAACATCTACCTCGTTCACCATACTGTAATAGCGGGCCCTTTCAGCAAGCACCTGTTCTGGTACACGCGGAGTAGGCAACAGTTTTTCATCACGTTCATTAAGATCACCATTATCAAACGGATGCTGTGTGACAAAATTCTTTGGCATCGTAATTTCCTTGCTGCCGTATTTGCGTCCGTAATCGGGTAATACGTTACGCGGATCATGCGGCGAAGTAAATGCGACATACATCAGAAACGGGTTATCATTCGATGCATTTGTTTCAATGAACTTGATGGCGGCATCGGCATACAACTCAGATGAGAAAGTATTGAGTGATGCATTTACCCATTGACCATTTTTGTATTTCCCTGTCGGGTCATACTCATGCAGATAAGGGCATCGGTGTCCCTTTTCTTCCTTTTCATTTCCATAGGGATGCATTCCTCCGAAAAAAATATTTGCACCCGTAGAGAACGAACGGTTGAATGCAGCTTTGTCACTATGCCATTTGCCGGTTCCGAAGGTTGTATAGCCGTTCTCGCGGAACAGTTCGGGAAATGTTTTCTCATTCTTGGGGATGATTTGTCCGTTGCGGTGTACATCCATCAGACCGCGCCCGGTAAGGAGCATCGCACGACTGGGCTGCGAGATGGCGCCATTGAGCCCGCCCATTACGTGAGTTTGGGTGAATGACATACCCTGATTGACAAGCCTATCCATATTCGGAGTCTGAATTTCGTTATTACCCCAGGCATGGATAGTGCTGAATGTCTGGTCATCCGTTAGTAATACAAGTACATTAGGACGTTTCGGGCTATTTTCTTTATTGACTTTTTCTGGATTTGCTCCGAATACGGAAGAGCCTCCAAAAGGGACATTTAATATAGCTGGAAGGCATAGGAACAGAGTCTTGTTTTTCATTTTTAAATTCATCATACTAGTTTTATTTTATGATTTAAGTTTCTATTTAGACGGTGCCTGGCAAGGGACTGCCCCCCAAGCACGGTAATGTTTAGTCATTGCATTGTTCAATTTCCGAAACATATCCCCTTGCAAAGGTAGCGGAGTAGTTTCCAAAGAGTCCTCTTCCAAATTGAACATCTGCGACTTTTCAAAGGGAAGATTCTGTAAAAGTTTATACTCATTATACCTCACAGCACTCTGTGACTTGCCACAAAACTGCGCGCCACCTCATTTCGGAGCCAGAAGACAAAGCGGTCTTCTGTGTTCTGGGTCTTTCCCTTAATGGCATCCAGTACGGAAATACCGTCTATCTCATGCTTGACTGGTACATTTACAAAGTCACATATAGTAGGCATAAGGTCCATCATCACCACGAAGTGATTGTCACGTCGGCCACCTTCGAAAACTCCCGGCATATTCAATGCGCAAGCGACATGAATACCACCCTCAAACATATCGCCTTTGGCACCCCGGTAGGACCATTGTTCGCCATACTTCCCCGGTCTCCTCCATTATCAGAAGCAAATATCACCAACGTATTATTCAATTGACCACTTTCCTCAAGAGATTGTATCACCTTACCTATATTATAATCCAAATGTTCAATCAGGGCTATCAGCCTTGCACGCTTAACCGGCAGAGACTTGTCTCTCTCTTGCACCTTGTTCACCCATTCTACCGGAGGTTGCAAAGGAGAATGGGGAGCATTGTAGGCAAGATAAAGAAAAAAGGGATTCTTCTCTTTTGCTTCTTTCTTGATATAATCCACACTCCATGAAGTAAACAATTCGGTAGCATGGCCTTTAGGATCGATTTCCTTGTCATTCAGGTACATATAATTTCCTCCCTGTCGCCGATGCGTGTAATAGTCATCCATCATATCCGCAAGAAAGCCATGAAAATGATCAAATCCTCTTTCATTAGGAAGATTCGGACTTTCCCAACCCAAATGCCATTTACCAATCAGCGCGGTTCTATAACCACCATTCTTGAGCACCTCGGGCATAGTGACGGCAGACGGATCGAAATAGCCCCAATTTTGGTCAACGGAGGGACGTATGACTCCGGGCACTCCTACCATAGCCGGGAAACGCCCGGTCAACAGTGCGGCACGCGAAGGAGAAGATACCGATGAATTGGCATAAAAATTATCCAAACGTACTCCCGTTTCAAAGATGCGATCAATATTGGGAGTACTCAAATCTTTGGCATATTGGCAGGACAAATCGCCCAATCCAAGATCATCTACAAGAATCAGCAAGACATTAGGAGTCGATTTATCAACCGTATTCGAGGCCAAAGCCGCACCGGAAGTCATAGCAGCTCCCAATGCCAACAAGGCTGTTTTTTCTATCTTCATAGTTACTATGTATGTTAACGTGTTATTTTTTATTCGTGCGCTGTACTTTTCGAGCAAACTGATCAGGAACTTCCGAATAGACGGACTCAGCCAGTGGGTAATCTCTTTGTCCAGTCTTTCAACCAATTCAGGTTCCTGCTTGCTCAAATTGTTTTTCTCGTATGGGTCATTGTTCAAATCAAACAAATGCAGCGTAATGTCCCCCTTTTGATTGTAACGAACCAGTTTCCATTTACCGTCTCTCACTGATATAGTCTTATTACCATTACCCCAAAATAAAAGCCTTGGAGCAAGATTTTCTCCTTTGAACAAAGGCACCAGAGAGGTTCCATCCAGTTTCTTCTTTGAATCGTTATAATGAATGTCAGCCATATCCAACATAGTTGGAAAAAGGTCGAAACTCATCACTGTTTGTTCGCATGTTGTGCCCTCTTTAATAGTACCGGGCATATAACAAATGCCAGGAACACGATGAGCACCTTCCCATGGACTTCCTTTAGCACCTTTATATCCTCCGGCAGAACCTCCATTATTTATTACCGGACCATTGTCGGAGAAAAAGACAACGAAAGTATTCTCATCCAGTTTATATTTCTTCAGTGTCTCCAGAATCCGCCCTACACTCCAGTCTAATTCCTCTACCATATCTTTATAGATTTCTTTATTCGATCTATCAGAGTTTTTATCCCCTTCCGGAGTGGCCTCTGTACGAATCGCTTTCTCATGAGGGCCCTGCATGGGAGAATGAGGAGCCGCATGTGCTATATATAGACAAAACGGCTTATCTTTATTTTCCTTTATATAATCTTCAGAGAGCGTTGTTAATAGGGTTGTTGTGTATCCCGGCATATCTTTCACTTCCAGTCCATCCCACCAATCCATATCACCATAACGGTTGCGGTGGCTCTGATAGTCGACATTTCCGGACTTAAAACCTACAAACTTCTGAAAGCCGAAATTCATCGGATGATGTTTCTGTAAATATCCTAAATGCCATTTGCCAATCAAAGCTGTCCGGTATCCATTGTCTCCCATGACTTTTGCAAAGGTTATTTCTTCCGACGGAAGTCCCACCTCCTTATCTTTATCATTCCGGGGTACTAAAAGAACTCTCTCCAAACCAGCTCTCTGTTGATAACGTCCGGTTAATAGCCCGCAACGCGTCGGACTACTAACTGAACCGTTCGAGTGGAAGTCTGTGAACATCATCCCCTTTCGCGCCATTTGATCAATATTCGGGGTCCTTATATACTCATTACCATATATGCCCACATCACCATATCCCATATCATCTGCAACGATAATAACAAAGTTAGGTTGTTTCTGAGCCATCATTTCAACAGGAGAAAATGCTGCTAAAGCACAAGTAGCGGCTACAAAATGTCTTGAGTGATTCTTCATATTTTATGCGATTTTAGTTGTTGAAAGGGAAAACAAATACTTTTATATTTATGCAAATATACGAAATGCTAATACCATTGAGTCACATCTGGTTCCATTTTAAGATAAAAGTAAGTCTACCAACAGATAAAACTCTATAAATCAAATAAATACATTGGAAATAAAGACAATTTATGTAGTTATGGTAAAAATGAATATAAAATCCGATATCTCCATATTCAACACCTTCCTCAACTATAAACAGTTCACACACCTATTACATTTTCCCCATCACTCACGGCACATAAACAGCTATTATTCAATATATTATATATTATACTGTTTTACAAATTCTCTTTGGCGGCTTTACATCCTATAAAAAATTAGTATATTGATTGTATTTTTGTGGCATAACTAAATTTATTACTATATGAGAAATATTATTTCTATCCGCATTCTTTTCCTAATTATTGTATTCTCCATATTTGCAGTTTCTTCATATACAGATGGAAATACATACGCCCAGAATGCCCGAACATTTGCAACAGGAACTGTTGTTGACGAGCAAGGACAGCCTATACCCGGCGTGAATGTCCTTTGCCAAAATTCCAATTATGGGACCACCACTACTATTGATGGCACTTTCAAAATTCAAACGAAAGGTAAAAATCCAATTCTTGAATTTTCGTTCATCGGATTTCAAAAACAAGAGATCACAATCAAAGATCCAAAGAAACTTATTAAGGTAGTCATGATTGAAGACGGCTATATGTTGGATGAAACCGTAGTCATTGGCTATGGAACCCAGACCAAAAGAACAATAACGTCTGCCATGACCTCCATCAAATCCGAAGAATTATCTGGATATGTAGGTTCTTCCATCGAACAGACCATCTCGGGTTTAGTGCCAGGAGTTCGTATACAGACTTCCGATGCAACTCCCGGTGGTGATATTAATGTAGAAGTTCGTGGTATCGGTACCGTTACTGCTGGCTCGGAACCTTTATACATTGTCGACGGAATACCGATGGAAGGCGGCCTGTCAGCAGTCAATCCTGATGATGTATCCAACATTCAGATTCTGAAAGATGCCGCTTCAACCGCTGTATATGGCTCGCGCGGTGCCAATGGTGTAATACTTATTACCACAAAGCGCGGTGAAAGTGCAAAACCAACAATAACCATTAATGCCGCAACCACCATAGCCCAAATACAACATAAGTTTGAATTGATGAACACAGCCCAATTGCTGGAATATTATAAAGATAAGAATCTGAATGAAAGATTCCGTTACACAACAAATCAAAATCAAGACTATTTTCCTTTCGACGAGAATCTCAATACAGACTGGCAAGATGCCATCTTCCAAAATGCCATTCAACAGAAATACAACTTATCTATTGCAGGAGGAAGTAAAAATATGCGTTACCGAATTTCCGGCGAATACTTCGACCAGGAAGGTATTCTGATATGTACTGGAATGAAAAGATTCGCTTTCCGTTCCAACTTCGACATCGAATTAAATAAATGGGCCAAAGTAACTGTGAACTTTGCTCCTACGTTTATCAATCAGAGAAGGACCAGAGAAGGCGGAGAAGGCTCGAACAGTGTAATCCGAACCGCAATTTCCATGTATCCCTTTTTCCCGGTCAAACTCCCGAATGGAGAATATTTTTCCACATTAGAGTACAACCTGGCACCGACTAAGGCAACCGATTCAAGAGATCCCGAAACCGGTGCATTCCCCACTCTTACCGATTCGCCATTAGCTGACAACCAAGACAACCCAGTCAGAATCGCTCATGAGTACAAAAACGAAACGAGTCAGAATCGCATTGTTGGCGGTCTTAACTTCGAATTAAAGTTGGCCAAGGGATTAACGTTCAAACCATCATTGGCTATCGATATCATGTCATCCGAAAACTCAATATGGTATCCGGCTTCCATTGGCAAAAACCGTACTGACTCTGAGGCTTCCACCACAATGACCCGCAAGCTCATGTGGATTAACGAAAACATACTGACCTATCAGAAAGAGTTCGGAGACCATAACATCAGTGCCGTAGGAGGTATGACTATACAAAGCAACCAACTCAACAAGCTCTACACATCCGCCTATCATTTTGCGACAGAATCTCTACCTTCCATCAACGGAGGTGTAGTCAACGGAGGATATTATAATAAAACCGAAGACCGTATGCTATCCTACATAGCCCGACTGACCTACGACTACAAAAGAAAATATATGGTTCAAGGAGTATTCCGTGCAGATGGCTCAAGCCGCTTCGGAAAGAACAACAAATATGGTTATTTCCCCTCCATTTCTGCAGGATGGGCTATGACAGAAGAAAAGTTCATGAAACCACTCAGGAAAGTACTTAGTGAACTCAAATTGCGAGGTAGCTTCGGCTTGTCCGGCAACAATGCTATCGGAGACTACAACTATGAGACCAAAATGTCACAGCAATCGTATATAGTAGATGGTTCTGTTGTAAATGGCTGGGCTCCATCGAACATTGCTAATCCAGATTTGAAATGGGAAGTGTCCAAACAGACAAACTTAGGTATAGATATAGGTCTTTTCCACAACCGAATATTCATGCAACTTGATTTGTACAAGTCTATCACCTCCGATATGCTTCTCAATACAATCGTTCCAAGCACTTTAGGAGTTTCACGCATGCTACAAAACGTCGGTTCCGTTGAAAACAAGGGTATCGAGTTCAATATCGTATCACGTAACTTGACCGGCAAATTCAAATGGACAACTACGTTCAACATCTCCGCCAACCGAAACAAGGTATTGGCACTAGGACTCGATTCTGAAGCCATCACTGATGGAGTAGCAGAATCAAACATCACGAAAGTAGGCTATCCGATAGGTATGTTCTACGGAAATGTATTCGGCGGTATCTATCAGTCAATGGAGGAGATTCAAGCACTGCGGAACGACCCCTATTCAGGACTAGCTTTCGACCCGAACGTTCGTCCAGGAGACTGTAAATGGTATGATCTCAACGGTGACGGACTTTATGATGATAATGACCGTACTATTATAGGAAATCCTTATCCACGTTTCAATGCCGGTATGGTCAACACATTCTCATACAAAAACTTCTCATTTAGTTTTCAGTTGAACGGACAATACGGAAATCAGATTTACAACTATACATTACGTGAAACACTCCGCGGAAACAACAATAACAACCTTTCCATCAAAGTAGTAGACAGATGGCGTTCGCCCGAATCGCCGGGTAATGGTTTAGCGGACCGTACTTACACCTCCAATGATGTACGTCCAACTACGGAAATGAGTAAATTTACCAACCGATATCTCGAAGATGGTTCTTATCTGTCCATCCGTAATATCCAACTTTCGTACACATTCGACAAAAAGATGCTTCGGAAAACCTTTTTAAACGGATTAGTACTAAGTTTCAATATCGACAACTTGCATACTTTCACCAAATATACCGGTATGAACCCCGAAGCCAACACATTCCGTTCGGCCACCGCACCGGGCATCGACCGTACCGGATATCCTTTATCCAGAAATTTCACCATGGGACTGAAAGTTACATTATAAATCTAAAGCATGAAAAAGAATATGAAAAATTTGAAGAATATATTTACAATGGCATTGGTTACTACCTGTATGTCCGCTTGTACTGGTTTTCTAGACATTGAGCCGGAAACCACTTTAACGGGTAAAAATTTCTACAAGTCACCCGATGATATACGTTCGGCATTGTATTCAACTTACTCTTCATTGAGAGACAACGGACTGTATTCGGCCAGCATCTATCTCTTCGGTGATGTGCGTTCGGATGTCGCATTCCCGAATCAGACCAATTATTATGCCAATACTTTCCGACATGAAATTGAAAAATTTACCATATCTGCCAACAACAGCGGAAACCAAAACTACTGGGCTCATCACTACAAAGGAATCATAAGAGCCAACACGGTCATTGAGAAAGGAAAAGAACTTTTCGGAAATGATGAAGCCGTTCAGAAATACATTGCAGAGGCCGAAGTACTACGTGCCCTTTTCTATTTCAACTTAGTTCGCGCTTACGGCGGAGTACCCATCATTATGGATATCCCGCAAGAATACACAGATTCCAGAGGTCATCTGCGTGCATCCACAGAAGAGGTGTATATACGAATTCTCACCGATTTGACCACCGCCATCGAATCTAACAATCTTTATCGCTCAACAAATAACGGAGAGAAAACTCCAACAGGAAGAGTCAACAAATATGCGGCAGAGGCTTTACTGGGAAAAGTACTTCTATCCATGCCGAACGACATCACAGAAGCTGCTTATCCCAACGTAGAAGCATGGAAAGATATATCTGCCAATCCAAACATTACCGTATTTTATCCGGAAACGACCACTACGCAATACGAAGCCGCCAAGTATTATCTAGAAGATGTGATAAACAATGGAGGATACGAATTGTACCCGAATTTCAGTGAATTATTCAAGCCCACAAACAAACATTCAAGTGAGTCTATATGGGAAGTGGAATATAAAACAGGTCAGGCAGAAGGATTGGGCAGCCCGTTCTACACTCTTTTCTCACCCGCATCCTATGCACCCCGCAATAAAGCCAACTCAAACGGATATATCCCATCTCCCATTTCAAATCAAGGAAATGGCGCATGCGCACCGACCGGATATTTTATGGACATGGCAAAGAAATGGGATTCCATGTATCCCGATTATCAATATGAAGTACGCAAATTCGATGATGTTATCTACACCGATACACGCATCAGCGACGGTAATATCAAATTAGACACAGATGGTATTTCTTATCTTCCGGTTAATGAAAATAAAGATTATACACAAAACGTCGCATATCCTTACGACCCTTATACTGGTACCTCTTTCCGGACTTCTGTCAAAGGCTTTAGCGCAGACGACCAGTGGATGTGCGGCAAATACATGGGTTCATCAGAATATAAAGTAAATGATTCTGATGACAATTGGTATATCCTCCGTTTTGCGGACGTACTGCTGTTATTGGCAGAAGCGGAAGCACATATAAGTGACGGAGTTCTGTCACAAAGCGTTTTGAATAATACAATCAACCTTGTACGGGAAAGGGCCGGTATTGTTCCGTACCTTGCATCTGGAGACTCTAATAAAGAATGGGTTCTAGATACTCCAGAAAAGGTTTACCAAGCAATCTATGACGAACGAACATTGGAATTGGCGTTCGAAGGACATCGCTGGTTCGATCTCGTACGCTCAGGGAAAGCAGTAGAAGTAATGAACCAACACTTCACCAATTTCTATAATGCTTATACTTCCAACAGCTCTCCTAATGTGAACAACTACTATATGAAGAGCGAAAAATTTGAGATTGACCAATACTGTACCTTATTTCCTATTCCGTCACAAGAGATACGTTCCAATCCTAAGCTGACACAAAATTATGGTGCAAGATAACAAATGTTATATAAACGAAAGGAAACATGATTATGAATAAGATTACCGCATTACTATCCATATTGTTTATTTCAAGTCTGTTCTGTTCTTGCGAACACCCCGGAATAGAATATATTGTACAAGAAAAGGGGTTAAACGTACAAGAATCAACCATTTATGTAGACGGATTCCTAGCTAAAGGTACCCCCGCTTTTGCTGGTGATGAAAACGAACCGGGTGACCGCTTGGGTATTCCGTTCGTCAACGGGTTTGGTCGGAAACTACTCGTCAAGTTTGTCGATCGGTCATCCGAAACAGGATTGAAAATAGAAGACGGAGAGGTACAACTCTCCTTTCAGGGAGATAAACAATATGCTTATTTCCCAATAAGCGGAACCCCAACGCAAGACGGGTCGGTACCCATCTCATTTGATATTTTTGAAGATGGAGAAAAAATTGGCACTACTGTCACTAAAACAATTCCAATTTGGGCTGAGGGCACTCAACGTCCTGCACGTGAACTCATTCCTACCAGTGAGAAACCTTTTGTTCTTCTCGGTGGAGAAATTAACTGGGTAAATCAATCTGCTCCAGTGACCGGAGCACAAAACGAACAAATATTTTGGTATGCGCGAATGTCCAGTCCCTCCACAGAAATCAAAACTGCAGGACTTACATACAACTGTGTTGCTAACCTACGTTACAATTCCATTATGATTGCCAATAATGCCATTCGCCCCAGTTTTACCGAAGAAAATGGCGTAAAAGCACTTACCTTGTTTATTCCCACCCAAGAAAACATCGAACAATACCCCGAAGCTTTTACATTAAAAGACGGCGCTCTAAGCCACGTTTGGGGAGAAAATGACATATTCTTTCATGGGACAAACTCAAAACCAATTTCTGTAGGCATGTGGGACGAAAACACATCTGATATACTCTATGGCGGAAACCGCACACGCCCCATGTCATCTGCATCTTGGACTATCAGTGCTTCAACGCCCAAGTCTTATATCGAAAAGCCTGGTAACTATAAGATATATATCAAATATGCAAATACAGATGCCGGTAATGACATCGTGCAGTATTTTCCCAAACATCCTGTCACAGGAGAAACAGGATGGGTGCCTTTTGAATTTACAATTACTGAAAATCCGGTATCCGGATTTGTTGTCAATCCAAACCTTACTACTGATACTAACATACCGACCTTCAATGAAGATTGGGAACCTACAGAAAGTAATCCCGTAAAAGCAGTACGAGGAGAATTGGTATACAAAAGTAACCAGCAAACAAAAATTCTAACCAAAGGAGAGGCACTTGGAGGTAATATTGCTTTGCGCATTTGGTTTGCAACATACAAGTCAGAAGGAGCTACAGCACCAATAGGCTATAACTTCAAAGCGCATGATGACGGTAAGAACAATTGGTTTAGAGGATTCTACACACCAGATGTTGTAAAAGTAGCCGGTAACAAATCCAAAATTGGAGCTGGAACAGCCAACAAGAAAAGTAATGAGACCGTTCATTTCTTTGATGATCCAAAATTAAATGAAAAGTACTTCATATCGTATGTCGATTTTAATGCGGATGCAAGTACCTTATTAAATAAAGCGGGAACATTCACTTTCATATTCGATTCACTGCCTAACTCAGGCACGGCAACCCCCAAATTTGAGAATGGATTCACCTGTCCTATAAATGTTATAGTACAAGAATAAACAACAAATGTGAGTTCAATGATTTTTCACGTTATATTACTCTGAAAATTCATTGGACTCACATAGACTAATTGATAAAGATATAGAATTCACAAAAAGATTTAATCAAAAGTGATGAACAAACTAATAACAATCTCATCCGCACTCCTTGCGGCAACTGCCATAAAGGCGCAATCGCCCAATGTGATATTTATATTAGCAGATGATTTAGGCTATGGGGACATTTCGGCATTCAATCCGGAATCCAAAATCCATACTCCGAACATCGATAACTTGACACACTCCGGAATTTCCTTTACGGATGCCCATTCATCTTCCGCACTCTCCACTCCCTCGCGCTACTCCATTATCACCGGAAGGTATCCTTGGCGGACAACCATGAAAAGTGGAGTGCTGAATGGGTTCTCTCCAGCCATGATTACTCCCGACCGCCGGACAATTGCCCAAATGTTTTCTGAAAACGGCTACAGCACTGCCTGCATCGGGAAATGGCATCTTGGTTGGGACTGGGCATACATACAAAATAGTCAGAGAAAGCAGAAAGATGTAGACTTCTCACAACCCATCAAAAACGGACCTACAGAGAGAGGATTTGACTATTTCTACGGCATACCAGCATCGCTGGGCACAGCTCCACACGTTTATATAGAAAACAACAAAGTGACCGCTCTTCCCAACCGTACCATCGGTCCACAGAAAGGAATCAAACTGATACGCAACGGAGTGGCAGGCGCCGATTTTGAGCCGCAAGACTGCCTGCCTAATATCATACGCCACAGCGTGGATTATATCAACAAACAACGCAACAGTCAGAAACCGTTCTTCCTCTATCTCCCCATCACCGCACCACATACGCCCGTATTACCGGCAGAGAAATATAAAGGTCAAACAATTATAGGAGATTATGGCGATTTCGTAGTCATGATAGATGACATGGTGCAACAAATTGTGGAAACATTAAAGAAAAATAACCAACTGGAAAATACCATCATCATCTTTACATCGGATAACGGATGCGCTCCTTATATAGGTGTAAAAGAAATGGAAGAGAAAGGACATCACCCAAGTTACATCTACAGAGGTTATAAAAATGATATTTACGAAGGTGGACACCGTATACCGCTCATCGTATCCTGGAAGGGAAAATACGCAAACGAAATCAATGGATCACTGGTCTCACTTGCCGACTTCTACGCTACCTTTGCCCAAATGATGAACTATCGGCTAAAGGATAAAGAAGCAGAGGATAGTTATAGTATATGGCCAATACTAAACAAAAAAGGGACGTCTGCGCGTAAGAACCTTATTTATGCATCGGGCAAAGGATACCTTTCTCTGCGCACTCCCAAATTGAAGCTAGTATTCCACGGTGGTTCAGGCGGATGGGGTTATCCGAACAAGCCTACCGAACTTGCCCAGTTGCCTAGTATGCAACTTTTCGATCTGGAGAAAGATCCGTCGGAAACAATGAATCTCATCGGTGACAAACGTTATAAGAAAAATGTAGAAGAAATGACACAACTAATCAGGAAGTATGTAGAAGAAGGACGTTCCACACCCGGAAAGAAGAGCGCGAATGATACAGGCAATAGCTGGGAGCAAATCGAAATTTTCATGCAATAGCAGATTTCTAAAGTTAAAATATTAATATCTCAAAATATCGACAAATGAAAGCAATTAATTGTCTCTTATGGGAATGTCTCGCAATAGTTCCTTCGGCACTGATGGCTCAAACAACCAACAGTCAGCCTAATATCGTGTTAATCTTAGCCGATGATATGGGGCGCGAATGTTTAGGATGTTACGGTAGTACCTATCATACCCCAAACCTTGACAGACTTTCGGAAATAGGAGTGAGATTCGACAATTGTTTCTCCCAACCCCTAAGCACACCATCACGTGTACAACTAATGACAGGTAAATACAACAATAAGAATTACTCACGCTTTGGACACTTGAATCAAACGGAAAAAACATTTGCCCATTTGGCAAAAGATGCCGGATATACTACTATGATAGCCGGCAAATGGCAATTAGGCAGAAACAAAAACTTACCTCATCATTTTGGTTTTGATCGCTATTGCCTTTGGCAGTTAAGCTATGACAGGATGATAAAAGAAAGATATGCTGCTCCATTAATAGAACAAGATGGAGGTATAAAACTTTATTCAAACGATGAATATGGACCGGATATATTCGCTCAATATGTGACCGACTTTATTGAAGAAAACAAAGCTAAACCTTTCTTCGTGTATTATCCTATGGTACTGGTGCACGACCCATTTTACCCCACTCCACAAAGTGACGTATGGGAAGACCCCTCTATGCGCGAGGTACGCAATAACGCCAATTTTCCAAAGATGGTAGAACATGTAGACAAAAACGTGGGCATGATATTCAACAAGTTGGAAAATTTGAACTTATTGAGTAATACCATTATCATTTTTATAGGAGATAACGGAACAAATCGTAAAATTAGAACAACCATGAAAGATGGATCGGTAGTGAGGGGTGGAAAGGGACTGACAAGCGACACCGGAGTACGTGTACCCATGATAGTTTACTGGGGAAAGAGTGTCTATACAGAACATGAATGTACAGATATGATAGATTTTACCGATTTTATGCCTACTTTTGCCGAAGCCATGAATACTAAAGTGCCTAAAGAATGGGATATAGACGGACAAAGCTTTTTACCTCAAATAAAGGGGAAGAAAGGTAAGGCTCGCGAATGGGTGTTCTGCCATTACGATTCGAGATTCGGCACATCAGGAAGTAAAAATGCAAAACAATTTTTCAGAGATGTACGATATAAGCTCTATTCTGATGGCAATTTTTATGACACGATAAACGATCCCGAGGAAACAAATCCGATCAAAAAGGGTAGAGGAAGTGCAGAAGCGGAAAAGTCAAGAAAAAAGCTAGAAAAGCTCTTCTTAACTATACCAGCTTGGAAAGTGGGAGATCCTGCAGTGCCTATGTGCATATTACCAGAATTTCCTTTATTAGAAACTCCTAAAGACATGGGATTAGACCAGATATTACACTCATACTAAAAAATTATATGAATAAACTAATAACATTCTCATCGGCACTATTTACAACAACAGCCATAAACGCCCAATCTCCCAATATAATATTTATATTAGCGGATGATTTAGGTTATGGAGATATCTCAGCATTCAACCCAGAATCTAAGATTTCCACTCCCAACATTGATAATCTGACTCAAGATGGGATTACTTTTACGGATGCCCATTCGTCCTCCGCTTTGTCAACACCTTCACGATATTCCATTCTCACTGGAAGATATCCATGGCGCACTAAATTAAAAGAAGGAGTACTTGATGGATACTCTCCTGCCATGATTACTCCTGATCGTCGAACAATAGCCCAAATGTTATCTGAAAATGGCTATAACACTGCTTGTATTGGCAAATGGCATCTAGGCTGGGACTGGGGATATCCTCAAAATGCCCAGAATAAAAAAGATGTAGATTTTTCACTTCCTATCAAAAATGGTCCTACAGAAAGAGGGTTCGACTATTTTTACGGCATACCTTCTTCTCTTGACATAGCACCTTATGTCTATGTAGAAAATAACAAAGTGACTGCCCTTCCTAATCATATAATCGAACCTCAAAAAGGACTTAAACTGATGCATGGGGGAGTAGCAGGAGCTGACTTTGATCCACAAGATTGCCTTCCTAATATCATTCGTCACAGCATAAGCTATATCAGCAAACAAAAAAACAGCAAGAAACCCTTTTTCTTGTATTTGCCCATCACAGCTCCTCATACACCGGTATTACCTGCAAATAAATATAAGGGAAAAACCACAATAGGAGATTATGGTGATTTTGTCGTGATGATAGACGATATGATACAACAAATCATAAAAGCACTACAAAAAAATGGTCAACTAGATAATACCATTGTGATCTTTACATCTGATAATGGTTGTGCACCCTATGTTGGTGTAAAAGAGATGGAAAAACAAGGACATTTTCCAAGTTATATTTACAGAGGTTATAAAACAGATATTTATGAAGGAGGACATAGAATTCCCCTAATAGTATCTTGGAAAGGAAAATTCTCCAACGAAACAAATAATTCTCTTGTCTCTCTTACCGACTTCTATGCAACTTTTGCACAAATGGTCAATCACAAACTAAAAGATGAAGAAGCTGTAGATAGTTACAGTATATGGCCTATATTAAGTAAGCAAGGGGCTTCTAACCGCAAAGACCTTGTTTATGAATCAGGAAAAGGATATCTGTCTCTGCGTACACCACAACTTAAACTAGTATTCAATGGAGGTTCAGGCGGATGGGGATACCCTAATAAACCCGCAGATCTAGCACAATTACCTCCAATGCAACTATTTAATCTTAAAGAAGATCCATCGGAGAAAGAAAATATTATTCACGATAAATGCTACGAGCAAGAAGTAAAAGAAATGACACAGCTCATTAGAAAGTACGTGAAAGAAGGACGTTCTACACCAGGAGCAGAAGTAGCAAACGATACTGAGAACGATTGGAAACAGGTAAATATTTTTATGCAATAATCATTTATAAAACAACAAAACCATGCATTACTTACTAGTGAACATTTTCTGTGCATTGACTCTATCAACAACCAGTCCTAACGCAGAAAGAGCCCAACAAACTTTGGATGCCCTCTACAAATATTATGCAGCACCCAATACTTGTTTGCTGCGCGAAAATTATCCTTCTGACCAGAACAACAAAGCAACTTATCTGGCGTCAGAAGAACAAGCAAAAAGACATAATGAATATTCTTATCTTTGGCCATATTCGGGTACATTCTCTGCAGTAAACGCACTGTTGGAGAGCACTGGAAACAAAAAATACAAGAAACTTCTGGAAAATAAAGTACTACCCGGACTAGAAGAGTATTTCGACACACGAAGAGAACCATTCGCTTACTCATCCTATATCAGTAATCAACCTCTCTCTGATCGCTTTTATGATGACAACGTTTGGTTAGGCATTGATTTTACCGATTCTTATCGTATGACTAAAAAACAAGCCTATCTGGAAAAAGCCGAACTGATATGGGAGTTCATTCTTAGCGGTAAAGACGAAGTGCTCGGAGGAGGGATCTACTGGTGTGAGCAGAAAAAAGAGTCCAAAAACACTTGTTCAAATGCACCGGGAGCCGTTTTTGCTCTCAAACTATTTCAGGCAACTCAAGACAGCACCTATTTGAAACAAGGGAAAGAGTTATACGAATGGACTAAAAAGAATTTAGAAGATCCAACAGATCATTTATACTTTGACAACATTGCACTCAACAAGAAAATCGGGCGTGCCAAATTCGCCTATAATAGCGGCCAAATGATGCAAGCAGCCGCCCTACTCTACCAAATTACAAAACAGAAAAACTATCTGGAAGATGCTCAAAATATAGCCGAAGCATGTCACAAGCACTTTTTCACTCATTTCACCTCGCCGAACGGACAAACATTTCAATTACTGAAAAAAGGAAATATCTGGTTCACAGCAGTCATGCTAAGAGGATTTATAGAACTTTATCACACAGATCACAATAAGACCTATCTAGCCGACTTCCAAAAAAGCCTTGATTATGCATGGCAATATGCCAGGGATGAACGGGGACTCTTCCAAACAGATTGGAGCGGAACAGATAAAAATGAGAAAAAATGGCTTTTGACACAAGCAGCTTTTGTAGAAATGTACGGCAGATTAGCCGGAATCAAATTATAATAACCACTTTTAATAATCCTCTCAAAAACACTGTAAAGATGAAGAAAAGAAACATCGGAATATGCATTATTACAACCACCCTATTAATGGGAAGTCATGCGAATGCTACTGAACTTATTCTTGCTAAAGATCATACCAATGTAGTCAATCAGGCAGCTGAAGTGGCCGCTTATAAAAGTAACCGTCCACCTGTAAACAAGCGTCTTTTTACATCAAAAGCTGTGGAAGCAGAAATTATCAGAGTAAAAAAGTTGCTTACTAACCAAAAATTGGCGTGGATGTTCGAGAATTGTTTTCCCAATACCCTTGAAACAACGGTTCATTATCGCACAACAGACGGCAAGCCTGATACTTTTGTTTATACAGGCGATATTCATGCCATGTGGCTACGTGACTCGGGAGCACAGGTTTGGCCTTATGTACAACTGGCCAATAAAGACCCGGAATTAAAGAAAATGCTTGAAGGAGTGATCCGCAGACAATTTAAATGTATCAATATTGATCCATACGCTAATGCTTTTAATGACGGAGCTGTCGGAGGGGAATGGATGTCCGACCTGACCGACATGAAACCTGAATTACATGAAAGAAAATGGGAAATAGATTCTCTATGTTATCCACTACGTCTGGCCTACCAATATTGGAAGGAAACCGGTGACGCCAGTATTTTCGACAGTGAATGGATACAAGCCATCACCAATATCCTGACTACTTTTAAGGAGCAACAACGCAAAGAAGGAGTGGGACCTTATAAATTTCAACGCAAAACAGAACGTGCACTCGATACATTGAACAATAATGGCCTAGGTGCTCCGGTAAATCCTGTCGGACTTATTGTTTCAGCTTTCCGCCCATCTGACGATGCTACAACCCTGCAATTTCTCGTGCCGTCTAACTTCTTCGCTGTTTCTTCGCTAAAGAAAGCTGCCGAAATTCTAAATGCTGTAAATCAAAATGCAGAACTGGCAAAACAATGCACAGATCTGGCAAAAGAAGTAGAAGCTGCACTAAAAAAATATGCGACTTATAATCACCCTAAATATGGTACAATTTATGCCTTTGAGGTAGATGGCTTCGGAAATCATTTCTTAATGGATGATGCTAATGTACCAAGTCTGCTGGCAATGCCTTACCTTGGTGATGTAGAAATCAACGATCCTATCTATCAAAATACACGCCGTTTTGTATGGAGCAAGGATAACCCTTATTTCTTCAAAGGAAAGGCAGGAGAAGGTATTGGCGGGCCTCACATCGGTTATGATATGGTATGGCCGATGAGCATCATGATGAAAGCATTTACCAGTCAGGACGATCAGGAGATCAAAGATTGTGTAAAAATGCTGATCAATACGGATGCAGGGACAGGCTTTATGCATGAATCTTTCCACAAAGATGACCCCAATAACTTCACCCGTGCTTGGTTTGCATGGCAAAATACCTTATTTGGCGAACTTATTCTAAAGTTAATCAATGAAGGAAAAACGGATTTATTAAACAGTATTCAATAAAGCTGATTCAAGCAACTTCTCATTCAGGGCGCTCTTCCACCGGAAGATGCGCCCTTTTTTAACACGTAAATTACTATTAACTTTGGCTAATTATCGCAAAGGAATTATCACATCTTCGGGTAATTCTTATCTTTGCAGTATACGATTCAAGACAAAGAAACTATGTATAAAAACCTGTTAAGCTGGCTTACTGTTTTATTAGTGCTCCCGTCGTGCTCCGGCACATCACCTGCTATATCTGTGGTGTGTGAGGAAAATAATATAGGAAACTGTATTATCAAATGGGAAACAACACCGATATTAAAAGGACAGGTAAAAGTATACACCTCTACTTCTCCGGAAATAATTCCGGAAGATTCTCCCATTGCAATGGCTAGCATCTCCAGTGGTAAAATGACAATCGTAACCAACGATCCGTCCCAACGTTATTACTACTTGATGGTGTTTAACAACAAATACCGTATCAAAGTAGCTACCCGCAACATCAATATCCCCGGTATACAGAACTTCCGCGACTTAGGAGGATACGAATCTGCCAACACCGGAAAATCTCTTCGTTGGGGAATGATATACCGTTCCGCACAAATAGACAGTATCCCTCCTTGTTCCCGCCAAGAGCTTAAGAATATGGGAATACGAACAATCATAGACTTACGTTCTGAAAGTGAACGCCAAAACTATCCGCAACTACATGATGACAAGTTTAAAATCGTACATATTCCCATCCTCACAGGGAACATGGAAAAAATTCTGCAAGGTATTCGGGAAGAAAAAATAAAAACTGATACCATCTACCGCCTCGTAGAACGAATGAACCGGGAATTAGTTACAAACTACCAAAAGGAATTCAAAGAGCTGTTCACCATTCTTCTCGACCGTAGCAATTATCCGGTTGTCATTCATTGTACATCCGGAAAAGGACGTACAGGAATTGTTTCCGCACTCTTACTCGCCGCTCTAGGCGTCAATGAAGATGTGATAATGGAAGATTATCGTTTGAGTAACGATTATTTCAATATCCCCAAAGCCTCTAAATACGCCTACAAATTGCCGATCAACTCTCAAGAAGCAATCACTACCATCTATTCGGCTAAAGAAGATTTCCTGAATGCCGCAAAGGAACAGGTTGAATCTGAATATGGGAGTGTACAAACCTATCTGAAAAAAGGAATCGGACTTTCTACGGAAGATTTAAAACAGTTGCGCAGCATTTTATTAACAGATAATTGATTGTTGATAAATGATAAATACGATGACGTCTACAATAATTATCCGTTATCAACCATTTATTATCAACTAAATTAACTATCTTTGCAGCTGAAATAAAAGATATACAGAGATTTAATGAAGACATTTGAAGAGCTTGGCGTTTCTCCGGAGATACGTAGAGCAATTGAAGAAATGGGATACGAGAATCCCATGCCGGTACAAGAGGAAGTGATTCCGTACCTTTTAGGAGAAAATAATGATGTAGTAGCTCTTGCACAGACAGGAACAGGTAAAACAGCCGCATTCGGTTTGCCCTTGCTCCAACAGATTGACGTAAAAAACAGAATTCCACAATCGCTTATCCTCTGCCCTACCCGCGAGCTTTGTCTCCAGATAGCAGGAGATCTGAACGACTATTCCAAATACATTGACGGACTGAAAGTGCTGCCTGTATATGGTGGTTCTTCCATTGATAGCCAAATACGCAGCCTGAAACGAGGTGTACATATCATCGTTGCCACACCAGGACGTCTGCTGGACCTGATGGAACGCAAAACCGTATCTTTATCTACCATCCACAACGTTGTAATGGATGAAGCGGACGAAATGCTTAATATGGGATTCACAGAGAGTATCAATGCCATCCTGGCTGATGTACCGCAAGAACGTAACACACTACTGTTTTCTGCAACAATGAGCCCGGAAATCGCACGTATCTCCAAGAACTACTTACGTAACGCGAAAGAAATAACTATTGGCCGTAAGAATGAAAGTACCAACAACGTTAAACACGTTGTTTATACCGTACAAGCTAAAGATAAATATGAAGCTTTAAAACGTATCGTCGATTACTACCCACAAATATACGGTATCATTTTCTGCCGTACCCGTAAAGAGACTCAAGAAATTGCAGACAAATTGATGCAGGAAGGTTACAATGCCGATTCTTTGCATGGCGAACTTTCCCAAGCACAACGGGATACCGTTATGCAGAAATTCCGCATCCGTAATCTGCAACTGCTCGTTGCAACTGACGTGGCTGCCCGTGGACTTGACGTAGACGATCTGACACATGTCATCAATTACGGATTGCCTGACGACACAGAAAGCTATACACATCGTAGCGGACGTACAGGGCGTGCCGGAAAAACCG
Source organism: Bacteroides sp. AM54-2NS (assembly GCF_003602935.1). NCBI lineage: Bacteria > Pseudomonadati > Bacteroidota > Bacteroidia > Bacteroidales > Bacteroidaceae > Bacteroides > Bacteroides sp. AM54-2NS. The sequence goes on along the minus strand of NZ_QTMZ01000001.1, from coordinate 225,242 downwards.
GAACTTCCATTGCCATCATCAACCTCCGCGAAAAGGGAAAGATGAGAGAAATCGAACGGATTATCAGCAAAAAATTTATTGTCGGAGAAATGCCGACAGCGGCAGGTATCTGTCAGAAACAGCTGATTAAGGTAATTGATGATCTCGAAAAAGTAAAAGTGAACGAAGAAGAGATTGCCGACTTTATGCCGGAAATCTATCGCAAACTGGAATGGCTAAGCAAAGAGGACTTGATTAAACGAATGGTTTCTCACGAATTCAACCGTTTTGCAGAATATTACCGCAACCGTCCTGAAATAGAACAACCAACCGATATGCGTGCAGAACGCGCCGGACGTGGTGATCGTAAAGAAGGTGGTTTCGAGAAAAGAAGCCGAAAAGCTGCTCCAGGCTTCAACCGCTTATTTATCAATCTGGGTAAAACAGACAGCTTCTTTCCAAGTGATCTTATCGGACTGTTGAACAGCAATACAAGAGGGCGCATTGAATTGGGACGCATTGACCTGATGCAGAACTATTCTTTCTTTGAAGTACCCGAAAAGGAAGCGACCAATGTAATTAAAGCGCTGAACAAAGCTAAATGGAACGGACGTAAGGTCGTTATTGAAATAGCCGGTGAAGAAAGCGGAAAAGGACGCGAAAGCAGTTCTAATGAGCGCAAGGGAGGTAAACGATTCGGCGGCAAAAGTGACGAACGTGCACCACGCTATGAGAATAAGGATAGAAAATCGAGAGATGCTTCTGCAAAAGGTGCTAAATCAGCTAAAAAAGATAAACCTAGTCGTGCAGAACGAGGTTATTCTGATGCCCGTGGTCCAAAAAAGAAAGATGACTGGCAAGAATTTTTCAAAGACAAAGAGCCTGACTTCAGCGAGGAAGGATGGGCACGTAGAAAACCCAAAAAGTAAAAAGGAATTCATTTAAATAAAATAGAAAGGCAACTAACTACCACAGATTAGTTGCTTTCTATTTAGTAATATATATCTTTTATCGAAACATTTACTTCATCGAGCTATCTTCAACTCCTGAACAAGATTGCCCGCCTTACCATATTTCTCCATAATAAAGAGCATATACCGCACATCTACTCCGATGCAACGCTGCAAGTCAGGTTCAAATACGATGTCACTGCTCATTGCTTCCCAGTTGCCATCGAAAGCCAGCCCAAGCAATTCTCCTTTGGCATTGAACATGGCACTGCCGGAATTACCGCCTGTAATATCATTATTAGAAATAAAGCAAACATTCATGTCTCCCTGTGCATTGGCATATCTTCCGAAATCACCGGAAGAAAGCAAACTCAACAACTCGGGCTGGACGGCAAAGTCAATATCACCTGCATGTTCTTTCACCTTCTCAAAGATGCCTTTCACGGTGGTATAATAATCGTAAGTGGCCCCATCAAAAGGAGTATATCCCCCAACCGTTCCGAAACTAAGCCGCATAGTGGAATTGGCATCCGGATAGAAATTACGATCAGCATACATACGGCGCATGGCAGCGTTGAACAAGCGTTCCCCTTGCTCTATCTGCTCGGAAGCTTCGGAAATACTCTGATTCATCTCATAATACTTCACGATCAGGTCCAGACTCAAGGAAACAGCCGGGTCCTCTATCAGATTATACGTAGTATCCCGCTCCAGGAAACGTTTTAGGCCCTTAGGAGACGTTATATTGGACGTTGCATACAAAGAGTCTACATAAGCCTGAATATTCCCGTTATAGAGTGTATCTATCTTTTCATACATAGCAGGCAGATACTTCTTATCCACTTTCAACTGATACTCTTTGAGCATGGCAGCAAAAACCTCCTTATCAATGGAAAGATCAAGATTATCATACTTCTCCAATAACTTCTTCATGCGGGTAATCACCAGCTTCTCCTCGGCCTCAAAGTCGAAATTGAGAATTTCAAGAGCAAACTGCACCAATTCGGGACCATTGATAAACGATTCACCGAAATAAGCCAACGCACGATTTGTTTCCCGACGATTACTATAACTCAACTCCAGAGAAGAGAATAAACGAATCAGTTTCTCTCTTTCTTCCGGATGAGACTGAATCCAGTCGCGAAGTGCTGCTTCAGCCGCCCGTTTCTTTTCCAATACCTTCAGATGCTTGATGGCCTTGTTTGTCCCGATACTATTTTTCCAATAATTGGAGCTTTCATCGTATTTTGAAGCATACTTGATACGAATATCCGGACGACGATCCATCTCCCGTTTCCAAACTGCTTGTTTTACTCCCCGCACATCAATCATTGCCTGATTGATTCCATTCATCATCTCTTCGATACCATACGAAGAAAGATAGCGTTCCGTACTTCCCGGATAGCCAAGCGTCATGCAGAAAGAACCTTCTTTGTATCCATCCAAAGAGATGGGCGCTACATATTCAGGGTGATAAGGGACGTTGTCAGGAGAATAATCAGCCGGACCATTCTTGGTGTTTGCATAGATACGAAATACGCTGAAATCGCCCGTATGTCGCGGCCACATCCAATTGTCCGTATCCCATCCGAACTTCCCGACAGAAGAAGGAGGTGCAAAGACTAAACGAACATCGTTATAATCACGATAAACGGAAAGCCAGAATTCATTACCTGCATAATAAGCATCGACAATACCGGTCAGCGTAGAATCTTTTTCGGAAACTTCCATACCGATTACATTCATGATCGAATCGACAGCTACACGGCGTTCTGTTTCCGTTTTAGCATAGCGGGCAGCAGATAATACCCGTTTGGTTACGTCTTCCGTACGAAGCAGAAAACGGACATACAACTCCAGATTCGGCAGCTCTTCGTCAAGGCTACGTGCAAAAAAGCCATCTTTCAGATAATCATGTTCTACAGAAGAGTGTTGCTGGATACTGCTGAAACCACAATGATGATTGGTAAACACCAGACCGTCTTCGGAAACCACCACTCCCGAACAGAAACCTCCAAAGCTGACAACAGCATCTGAAAGAGAGGGTTTCTTCGGATTATATATTTTATTCACAGGCATTTGCAAACCAAGTTCTTTCATTACCCGGTCTGTCTGTTTGTTTTTGCGTAGGTTTCCCAGCAGCCACATTCCCTCATCGGCAAATACATTTGACAGACAGAGGGAAAAGACTATCAAGACGGTTAGTCTGAATTTCATATTACTATTTTTAGATTCATTATTCGGTAATCAGCCTCAACTTCTTCGCTCCTACACGGGCTTTCAGCCATTCGCTGATTTTCTGTTTCTCGGCAGCAGACGGATGTCTGTCGAATTTCAAAACAGCCAATGTTACCGTATCGGTCTTCATCGAGTCAACCCGCACTTCGAGCGAATGAGCGATGGAGAGCGTAGTGATGGAAGGGTAAAGCACTTTCAGTTCGGGCACTAATGTACGACTCATTGCATCATACGTTCTGTATTGTTCCAATGTTGTCTCCAGTTGGGAAATCTTCACTGCCTGTTGCTGAAGTCGCTGCTCGCTGTTTTTGTAGAAGTCTTCCATGACCATGGCACGGATAGAAGTCACATCTACCGCTTCATTGTTCATCCCCTGCAATACAACCAGCTTCGTATCTTCCAACTTATATTCTTTCATCTTGCTACGGGCAATAGAAATCGAAGCATCAGGCACTTCAGGACCAATCAAAACAACCCGCACTTCTTTATGTTCATAACTGATCTTTTTATCGAGTACCTGTGTATTCTCAAAGCTTAACTGATCGCTAATAAAACGATTGGCTGCCGCCTCATAGAAAGTGCTTTTTATAATTCCAAATGTCAGATAAACCGCAGGGCACATGGTAAGCACCACAATCAGAACGATGTATTTACGTACGGTCTTCTCACGGGTTTTATCTACAAATTCCTTCCGCTGGAAATGCATCACACGAACTCCGAGGAAAGTGGCCAGACTGATAAAAACAGAGTTGATGAAGTAAAGATAAAAAGCACCCAGGAAATAAATAAGATTACCGGAGGCCAGTCCGTAACCTGCCGTACAAAGCGGTGGCATCAATGCAGTAGCAATGGCAACGCCCGGAATCACATTTCCCTTTTCCTTGGTAGAGAGGGCTACCACACCTGCCAAACCACCAAAAAGCGCGATGAATACATCATAAATAGTGGGCGATGTACGTGCCAGCAACTCCGACTGTGAACCGGCAATAGGGGCAAGAAGGAAGAAGATAGTGGCCGTCGTCACACTGAAAGCGGTCGTTATGAGAAAGCTCTTTAAAGAGCGTTTCATTAATTCGAAGTCGTTCAGTCCGACAGAGAGTCCCACTCCCATAATAGGTCCCATCAACGGAGAAATCAACATGGCACCGATAATTACAGCAGTAGAATTTACATTCAATCCGAGTGATGCCATAAAGATGGCAAAAATCAGGATCCACAAATTGGCACCTTTGAACTCTACACCCTTACGGATAGAATCCACGGTGGCCAGTTCGTTATCCTTGTCTTTTTTCAAGTCCAGATATTCTCCTAGAAAGGACTTGATAGCAAACTTATTACGTTCATCTGTCTTCATAGTTATTTCTTCTTTATAAAGCGATTAATAACAGGAATCTGACTCAATGGTAAATCCTTCTTGATAATATAAGCTATAAATAGCAATAAGAGTACGGTACGGAAAGCGAGACGGAGCACCAGATTAGGGATAGGCACCTGTTCTCCAATAACGTAAAGCACCGCTGCCAGCAGAACATAAAGTCCGAGGCTTTTCAAATCATAACGAATCGGGTATTCTTTCTGCCCTATCCAGTAGGATAACAGCAAGATTACCGCATAGCCTGCAACAGAAGCCCATGCCGAAGCAAGATAGCCGTAAACCGGCACAAATAATATGTTCAATACAACAATAATGACACAGCCGATCACCGAGAAGTAAGCTCCCCAATAGGTCTTATCCGTCAGTTTATACCAAAAGGAAAGATTGAAATAAATCCCTTTACAGATTTCTGCAAGCATCACAATAGCTACCACTCCAAGACCTTCCCAGTAACCTTTTGCTACAAGATAACGCAGCAAATCGAGGTAGAACATTACAGCAAGGAAAGCCAACAATGAGAAGATAAGAAAATATTTCATCGCAGCCGCATACATTTTTCGGTTATCTCCTTCGCGGTCTTTACCAAACACAAACGGTTCGTAAGCGTAACGGAAAGCCTGTGTAAACATGGCCATCACCATCGCTATTTTGCTGGTTGCCGCATAGATACCCAGTTGTACCAACCCTTCCTGTCGATCTTCAAAGAGAAACGGATAGATCATCTTGTCAACAGTCTGATTTAGAATCCCTACCAAACCTAAGATTAATACCGGAAAAGAGTATACTACCATTCGCTTCAGCAACACCCGGTCCAACTTATAAGCAAAACCTGTCAGCTCTGGAATAAAGAAGAACATCTGGACAACCGAGATAATCAGGTTGCTAATGAAAATATATCCCACCAGATAGTCCGGATCATAAAACCAAGAGATGGTTGCCGGACAATGTACATTCAGCCACGGACACACCAACAGGAAAAACAGATTCAAACCGATGCCGCCAATGATAGAGAGCAGTTTGATAGCTGCAAACTTGACAGGGCGTTTCTTGTATCGCAAATAGGCAAAAGGAATGCATTGAAAAGAATCTAAAGCTACCACAACAGCCATCATAGCTATAAATTCCGGATGATCGCCATAATCCAGCAAATTGGAAATCGGTTGCAGGAACAACAGGCAAAGGAGAACGAAAATCAAAGATACGCCTCCTACTGACAATAGGGAGTTGGCATATACTTTCATCGGGTCTTCTCCCGATTTATTGGCGAAACGGAAGAATCCCGTTTCCATACCGAACGTAAGCAGTACGAGCATCAGGGCTGTAAACGCATACACGTTCGATACGACTCCGTAACCTCCGGTGGAAGCCGGTAATACTGCTGTATACAGGGGTACCAGCATATAGTTAAGGAATCGTCCGACAATACTACTTAACCCATAAATTGCAGTATCTTTAGCTAATGATTTTAGTCCAGCCATGTTTTATTAGTGATTATCATTCAGATTGGTTCAACGTTTCTTCTTTTGTTTGAACAACCAATCCATAAATCCGGGATAATTGAAAGCCGGATTCCAGCTTCCATGATTACAACCGGGAAATTCAATATATTCCACATCTGCACCGGCAGCTTTCAGTGCTTTATATGCTTCGCGAGAACCTTTCACCGGAACTACATCATCCGCATCTCCATGAAAGATACGGAACTTCACATCTTTGGCAGCCGACAACCGGTTTGGATTGACTATACCGCAGATAGGAATTGCAGCAGCAAATATCTCCGGGTAGCGTATTACTAAATCATACGTTCCCATCGCTCCCATTGAAAGACCGATAATATAAACCCGTTGCGTGTCCACTTCGGGCATCACCAGATAGGAATCGAGCAACTGTTTGAGTATCTGCAATATAGGACTGATCTCCTGTCCTACCGGCATTTCAGCAGGTATAAAAGACTTCGGACGTTCCGTATAAGCCCAGTAACCGTCTGTCGGACACTGCGGAATCAGCACAAAAGCAGGATACTTTTCTTGATTGACCGGATTAAGAAACATCTGTCCGCCATGAGTCAACTGTTTCTCATTATCATTTCCCCGTTCGCCGGCTCCATGCAAAAACAGCACGAGGGGGTACTTCTCACCCGGTTTCACCGATTCGGGGTGAATCATCCGGTAAGGTAAGGAATCTCCTTTAGAAGAAACAAAAATATCTCTTCCATATCCCTGTTGAGCCGATAGAGAAAGGCTCAAAAAGAGAAAAACAAATAAAGTAGTCCATTGCTTCATCATCCAACTATGCTTTATAAAGTTCTTTTATACCGTTAATACCACTTATCACATGACACTTTATGTTAGTCATTAAACAGTGTTTTCTGACTGTTATAAAGACTTCTTCCCAAATGCTTATAGGCAAGTTCGGTCACCTCACGTCCGCGGGGAGTACGTTTCATGAATCCTTCTTTTATCAGGAAAGGTTCGTAAACCTCCTCAATGGTTCCCGCATCTTCTCCTAAAGCCGTAGCAATGGTCGTTATACCGACAGGGCCGCCTTTAAACTTGTCTATAATGGTACAAAGTATCTTGTTGTCTATCTCATCCAGTCCGTACTTGTCGATATTCAATGCCTCCAGCGCAAACTGGGCAATCTCCGTATCGATAGAGCCGGTGCCTTTCACCTGTGCGAAGTCACGTACCCGGCGAAGCAAAGCATTGGCAATACGGGGTGTCCCACGACTGCGGGAAGCAATCTCCGAGGCTGCACGTACCGAGCAAGGCACATCCAGTATGGAGGCAGAACGACGGATGATATTGCTCAAAATATCATCGTCATAATACTCCAAATGAAGGTTAATACCAAAACGTGCACGAAGCGGAGCCGTCAGCAGACCGCTACGCGTGGTTGCACCAACCAGCGTGAAAGGATTCAAATCGATCTGGATACTGCGTGCCGAAGGTCCCTTATCAATCATAATATCGATGCGGTAATCTTCCATGGCCGAATATAGATATTCTTCCACTACGGGTGACAAACGATGAATTTCATCAATAAAAAGCACGTCATTCGGTTCGAGGCTGGTCAATACACCAGCCAGGTCACCCGGTTTATCTAGCACCGGACCGGAAGTTACTTTAAAGCCGACTCCCAATTCGTTGGCGATAATATTTGAAAGAGTTGTTTTTCCTAATCCGGGAGGACCATGCAACAGCACATGGTCGAGTGCTTCGCCACGCAGACGTGCCGCCTTCACAAAAATGCGAAGGTTTTCCACTACCTTGTCCTGGCCGCTAAAGTCTTCAAAGCTTAACGGACGGAGTGCATTCTCGAAATCCCGTTCTTTTGAAGTAAGCTGATGTTCGCGTATGTTAAAATCTTCCTGTTCCATTTATTTCTTGAAAAGTAGGAGACAAAGATAGAGATTTACATTCATTTTCAGTATAAGAAAGACGAAGATTTAGTTTATTTGAAACGTAATAACTACTTTTGCACTATCTATATACACGCTATCAACTATGGTTCTAAATTACATTTGGATAGGATTCTTTGTCGTCGCCTTTATCATCGCCCTTGTAAAAGTGATTTTTCTGGGAGATACGGAGATATTTACAGCTATCATGAACGCTACATTCGATTCTTCAAAGACAGCTTTCGAGATATCCTTGGGACTTACAGGCGTACTGGCTCTTTGGCTGGGTATCATGAAAATCGGAGAAAACAGTGGATTGATTAACGCACTGGCTCGCTTTCTTAGTCCGGTGCTTTGCCGACTGTTTCCAGATATTCCTAAAGGACATCCGGTGTTAGGGTCCATCTTCATGAATATGTCTGCCAATATGCTTGGCCTCGACAATGCAGCCACCCCATTAGGGCTGAAAGCGATGAAAGAGCTGCAGGAACTGAATCCGAAAAAGGACACTGCTTCCAATCCGATGATTATGTTTTTGGTGATTAATACATCCGGCCTTATCATCATTCCGATCAGTATCATGGTGTATCGTGCACAAATGGGGGCTGCACAGCCTACAGATGTATTTATCCCTATCCTGCTAAGTACTTTCATTTCCACTTTAGTAGGAGTCATAGCAGTCAGCATCGCTCAAAAGATAAACTTAATCAATAAGCCTATTCTCATTTTAATGGGCATTATTTGTCTTTTCTTTTCCGGCTTGATTTACTTGTTCCTAAGCGTTTCACGAGAGGATATGGGTACTTATTCTACATTGATAGCGAATATTCTGCTGTTCAGTGTCATCATCCTGTTTATTTTGACGGGAGTCAGGAAAAAAATCAATGTATATGATTCATTTGTGGAGGGAGCTAAAGAAGGCTTTACGACGGCTGTGCGCATCATTCCTTATCTGGTTGCTTTTCTTGTAGGAATTGCAGTGTTCCGCACTTCGGGAGCAATGGATTTTCTGGTGGGAGGCATCGGCTACATAGTAGGCTTATGCGGAGTGGACACGAGCTTTGTAGGAGCGCTGCCTACCGCATTGATGAAATCGCTTAGCGGTAGCGGTGCAAACGGATTGATGATCGATACGATGAAAGAACTAGGACCTGATTCGTTTGTAGGACGTATGAGTTGTGTAATTCGCGGAGCTTCGGACACCACATTCTACATTCTGGCCGTTTATTTCGGCAGTGTGGGGATCACCAAGACTCGTAATGCGGTGACTTGCGGTCTGATAGCAGACTTCTCGGGTATCATAGCCGCTATCTTAATCAGTTATTTATTTTTCTTTTAAATCATAACATTCAATTATGGCTGTAACTTATCAAACAGAAGGCGTAAAAATGCCTGATATCAAGAAACGTGAGACTACGGAATGGATAAAGGCCGTAGCTGCTTCTTACGGGAAAAGACTCGGTGAAATCGCTTATATCTTCTGCTCGGACGAAAAGATTCTGGAAGTAAACCGTCAGTATCTGCAACATGACTACTACACGGACATTATTACTTTCGATTATTGTGAAGGCGATCGTTTATCAGGTGACTTATTCATCAGTCTAGATACAATACATACGAATGCGGAGCAGTTTGGCACCTCATACGAAGACGAACTACATCGTGTGATTATCCACGGAATTCTTCACTTGTGCGGCATCAACGATAAAGGTCCCGGGGAGCGGGAGATTATGGAAGGTGCTGAAAACAAAGCATTATCTATACGAAAAGTGTAAACAAGCCTCAACAGCAAACGATTTCAATAAACAAACGATTTATTCAAACATACTATACTGTATAAATACTGTAAAACGAAGACGCCTCATCGTAATCACTACGACGAGGCGTTTTCATTAGCAACGTAATGCTAATTTAAACACTAAATTATTTAAGAGAGAGATTTATTACTTCTTATCAGGGGTTACTTCTGGAGTAACCAATTTCTTGATTGATTTCATATTCAGATACAGAAAGGCCAACCGCGGCTGTGCTTCCTGAACAACCAATTCCAATGAATCTGATGTTACATAACCAATACGTTCACGTGTTTTATACACTTCTACTTTTCCGTTATCTTCTTTACTAAATCCTTCTATAATCAAATAGCCGTTGTCGATCTTCCATGTTCTAAGATCTAAAGACGGTACATTGATAGCAGAACATTTACCGCCTTTTTTAAACTCAAACCCTTTGAGTTCCCCTGTAGATTCATAGGTATAAGGATTACACCATTTACCAATAATTTGTTTCTCCACTTTCTGTCCATAGCTGCTGAATGCAAAGCAAGACAGAACCATAACTGTCATTAATAGTTTCTTCATTTTAATTTATTTTTCTAGTAAATCATATTTCTGATCAATTCCACGTTCTCGCAAATGAATACCCTCTTTCATCCAACGCGGCTCTTTTGTTCCTTTCAGGTAATAATCAAAGAACTGTTTCATCCGGATAGTCCAGTCTTTCTGTGCAGCCTGATTACCAAGAAAATGCCCTTCGCCTTTGTAATTAAGATGCCATGCCGGACGTTGTAAACGACGCATAGCTAAATAAAGTGCACGACCTTGTTCGTAGGCAACAGCCTCATCCTTATCATTATGCCAAATTAATAATGGAGTATGTATTTTATCCGCTTCCACGATAGCAGAGCTTGCCAAATACTTATCTTTGGCTTCCCACAAACTCTTTCCCATACGGCTTTGCCATTCTTCATACATGAAATAACGCGGCAAACCGCTTCCACCACGAATACCCAAATAACCGGTTACCATATCAGTAATAGGAGCCCCGATATTAGCACAAGCGAATATATCCGTCTTCGTCACCAGATAACTAGTTTGGAAACCTGACCAACTATGTCCCTGAAGACCTATCTTTCCCGGATGCGCTATCCCCTGCTCTATCAAGTATTTCGTACCGCTTACTACTGCATCATAACTACTCTGTCCCGGTGTTCCTATGGTAAAATGCACATCCGGCATAAATACAATATACCCATTACTAACAAAGTACATCACATCCGCCATTGCACTACTCAACATTGGAGCATGATAAGTGTTCAGCCCTCCGGAATGTGTTTCATAGAACTGTACCAGAACAGGATATTCTTTCTTAGCGTCATAATCTTCCGGCAAGTAAAGTATTCCCTTGTTAGGCTTATTCTCATAATTAGTCCATTCCACTAACTTTGCAGTACCCCATTTGTATTCGCTTTGTTGAGGATTAGCATTCGTTATACGAATCGGATCAGAGAAATCCGATTTACTCCACCACAGATCACGGAATTCTGATATATTCTGACGATTCCAGATACAATACTTCTGATTGTCAGAAAAACGATGAATTGAATAGATATAAGGACCTTCTGCGAGCTTCTTCAAGCGACCTTTCATGTCAAGTGAATAAATACCTTCATCCATTGTATTTTCATCCCATACGCTGACTATAACCGTCTCGTCCGGATTGAATACTTCTTTGTCAATATTGCTGGTCATTTTACGGATAGATCTCTGATTTTTGCGACCATACCCCTTAGTGATGCATTCCGGTTGACGTTCTCCGGTCAAATCGATCTTCCACCAGTCATAAGCATCATAAATCAACACATTATTACCATCAGCAGTCCAACCAGCAATACCACAAGCAGGTGCAGGATTTGGTTTGTCATAAGTTTCCTCGAATATCGGATACCCAATAGCTGTTGAAATATCGGTAACCTCACCCGTTTTTCCGTCAAACTTATTCCATACTTGTGCAATAGGATCATACATCACAGCCCATTTGCCATTCATCGACCACCTCGGTCTTGTCCGGTAGCTACGTCCTACCAATTGCTTTTCTCCCGTATGTACATTCACAGAATAGATGTCAAACGGCATTTCATTAAGCCAGTCTTTCTGCGCACAATAAGGCGTTTCGTCTGTGTAAAGCACATTATGAATCTCTTCCGCACGATCCGGCTCCAACAAATCAGCATGCCCGGGAGCTACTTCCGTCAATTTTCGGGAAGCAATGTCATAGATATATTTCGAATATTGAGGACGGAAATAACGACTGCGTGTCTGCAAAGTAGGTACTTCATATTCATCCCAGGTCCACAACTCCAGCTCAAAACTCTTATCCGGCTTTATTTCCTCTTCTTTCTTATCTTTATTTATTTTTTCCTGATAAGGTCTGAGTTCCATTGTCAGAAACTTCTGGCTACTTGACAGGTTAGCCCGGACAAGTTCCATCCTTGCAGGGAGAACTATCTCTTTTCGGTCAAAGACCAAATCACAGGTGTTCTTCTTTAAGGAAAAGTTGTACCATAGTGAATCTTTAATACTGAACCCTCCTATCATCTGTTTTGCATTCAAGTTGAAAGAAACTGGTTCTTTCTTTACGGAACTCTGATAAATAGTCTGATAGGGTCCGGTTAATGGACCATAACACAATGCGTTACCTTTCGCTTGTTTACGTACAAAGATGATAGATTGTCCTTCGTTGTACAAGGTATAATAACCAATACTGTCAATTTGAAAGGAAGTGCCGTTTTTTAGATGACGAACTATCAAGCGGTCGAAAGATGGAACATGATTGATGGTATCCTTCGGCACATTTGTTACAGAAATTGAGTAAGGAATTCCTTTTGCTGGTCGGAAAGCTTCCTTATAAGTCCACTCGGTCTTTGTGCCTGAAGGCAGTTCTAACAGGATTGTTTTCGCATTCCCAGTAGAATCGGACACTTGATAATATGCAGCTTGATCTGAATTATAAAACTCAATATTTTCTACATCCTCCAACAGAATCTCCTTACGGGTGCGTGAGTCAAACAGGTACAAGATCTTTCCGTCTTTGTACTCGGGATTATATTCCATAGGAACTATACGATAAGTCACCCATCGCCCTGTCGGAGAAATATCAGGCGACTCTACACGCATCCATGACATACACGCGTCAATATCAATCGGCTTCTTCGGTGTTTGTGCCTTAATATTCTGACCAAATCCGATCAAAAGTCCTACTGCTATTCCGATTCTTATTATTGTCCTGTTCATCTTATCTTCTCCTTTCATCTTCTATCATATATTTATTCAGATCAATATCTGCATCCGCCGAATGATCGTTCAATAGTAAACGTGCGAAATGACGCCACATTTTATGTTCAAAGAATACTTCTGATTCACCAAAGAATCCATGAGTGCATTTCGGTAGTACAAACATATCAAAGTCTTTGTCTGCTTTAATCAATGCATGTACCAGACGTAATGTATTCGCCGGATTTACGGTATTATCGACCGCACCAGTAAATAACAACAAGCCATGCTTGTAATTCTTGGCTAGTTCCTGATTAGGGCGTACACGAACACTATAATCATAAGTCGTATGCTCCACTCCCAAGCTATCTTTCCCTGTTTTCACCTTTTCATCTACGCCAAAGTGAATTTCCACAAAGCCCTTATTATAGATTCTGTTATCATGGTTACCCGCCGAAGAGACAGCAGCTGAATAGAAGTCGGGATAAGTACATATAGCTGCAGCCGACATGAATCCTCCTCCGGAATGACCATAAATACCGACTTTTGTACCATCAATGAAAGGATAACGGGCAGCCAGTTGCTCAATAGCATACTTATCATCTGCCAATGGATAGTCACGCATATTGTTATATCCATATGTATGATATGCTTTTCCACGCATCGGAGTACCACCTCTATGACCTACAGTAATAACAATGAATCCCAGTTGCGCCAGACGGGTATTATATACATCATTCACAGTAAAGCGTGTCGGCACATACTCAAAAAAAGGTCCCGGATAGACGTTCGAAATAATGGGATAAACCTTCGTCGAGTCAAAATCTGCAGGTTTCCACATCACGCCATAAAGATCAGTCACACCATCAGCCGCTTTCACCTTAAAACGCTCCGGAGCTTTCCATCCCATCTCATAAACAGGTTGCAAGTCCGGTTTTTCCAGTTTCATAACCACCTTTCCACGTGAGTTGCGAACGACATTGACAGGTTCTTGTGAAACTGTGGAGTAGGAATCTACAATATAATGGTTAGAGGGAGAAATTCTAGCTTCATGTGATGCGTTTTCGGGTGTCAACAAACGAATAGCATTCAGTTGATCCAGTTTAGCTTCATAAAGGATATAATAATAAGGGTCGATGCTTTTCTCACGACCATAACCATAAAAATAAAATTTTCGACCGACAGTATCAATCTTTGCAATCGGACCAGCCACCCAAGTTCCGTCTGTCACCTGATTTTTCAGGTTTCCGGTAGCAGTATCATACAGATAGTAGTGTCCCCACCCGTTCCGTTCCGAACGAAATAATATTTCTTTTCCATCTTTCAGGAAAGACACGCTACGCATCTGATAATCAAGGTACGGCTTATTCTCTTCATGAATTACGACGCGTACCTGTCCAGTTTCGACATCCACCTCACAAATATCTGATTGATTCCAAGAGCGGTTATAACGTTGAAAATAGAGACGTTTACCATCATTTGTTGTATACAGTACATCGATATACTGATCAGGCCAACGATTGATATCTACTTTCTTCACTTCCCTTTTATCTACGTCGCCAAGTAAAAGTTCATATTGTGTCACGTCTTTATCTCCTGCCAACTCGGCTTTATAAGTCGTTAATTCAGGAAACTTTGACAATGAATTGATTAACCACAGATCGCGCACTTTCCGATTGTCCTCACGAACAGCATAAAAACGATGAGTACCCGGAAGCCAATGAGCTGATTCAGCCCCGAAACGTCCCTCCATCTTTCCTTCATCCTCACGATTGAATGTATAGTCCGGTCCCCCGTCTGTTGTCAACTGTACAGGTATTGTATCCTGTCCCTTTTTCGGATTTCCGACAAAATACAGGTTGTCTTTACTGGCATACAACATATACAAGCTATCCGGAGAATATTTCTTCCAGTATGGATCACCGTCTTTATAAATAGGCTTTTCATCGAGTTTCTTCAACACTTTCGTACGAATGTTATAGGTATATAGCCCACGGTCGAAGTCGAGACGAATTGTCTCATTATCTTTCATGAAAGTGAAAGACAGATGAGGAGCTGCAGCAGAGTAAGCTTTTTTGGTATATACTGCAATCTTACTCAAGAGTTCGGGGGTATCAAACAACAGACGTTTTTCCTTTTTCTTCGGATTCACATAATAGTATTTCTCTCCCTCACGGGTAGTGAAAGAATAGTAGAAGCAGTCCGTATCATTGATGAACGTAGGGTTGACTTCCGTAGAATACTTCATGATAGGATTCTGTGTCAGTAAACGAAACTTCTCCGCCAACTGATAATTTGCTTTTTGCTGTGCGCTGGCCATGCTGCATATTAATGCAACAGCCGCCAAGCACAGATATCTAAAAAGAGAGTTTTTCATAAAATTTTGTCTATGTCTTATTTGGTACAGTTTATATCCCCCCAATAATCTGCCCGGTTATCACCCAGCAAGTGTTTAGCAAAGAAGCGATACATCTTTTTCTCAAAATATTTATCTGCAGAGCCATATCCATGCCCTGCACCGGGTATTACCAACATATCGAAATCTTTGCCAGCTTCAATCAATGCTTGAGCTACACGATAAGTGTGTGCAGGATTAACATTCTTATCCATATCCCCCGTCACAAGCATCAGATGCCCTTTCAGATTCTTGGCAATCTCTGCATTAGACTTCACACTGAATTTGTACTCATATTCTTTCGTTTCGTTGCCCAAGCTGTCTTTCACAACCTTTTCAACTTCTTTCACGCCATTATAGCATTCGCCCCAACCACGATTATAGATACTATTATCGTGATTCCCGGAACAGGAAACGGCAGCCGTATAAAAGTCCGGATAAGTGAATATAGCAGCTGCAGCCATAAATCCGCCACCTGAGTGCCCGTATATACCTACTTTCTTGCCATTGATAAACGAGTGGCGTTGAGCCAACTGTTCGATTGCATATTTATCATCTGCAAGGGGATAATCGCGCATATTGCCATAACCGTAGCATGATAAGCTTTACCACGCATCGGAGTATCCCCTCTATGTCCTACAGTAATGACAATAAAACCTAGCTGTGCCATACGGGTACAATAGCTGTCATCCAATGTAAAGTTAGTAGGTACAAAGCCGAAATAAGGACCAGGATAAACGACTGAAATAATTGGATATTTCTTTTCAGGATTAAAATCAGACGGCTTCCACATCACTCCATATAAGTCGGTAATATTATCTGCTGCCTTTACAACAAAACGTTCCGGCTTTTTCCAACCCGATGCATAGACTAAGTCCAAGTCAGGTTTTGCCAACTCCATTATCACTTTGCCTTTTCTATCTTTCAGCATGATTTTAGGCTCCATGTCAACTCTTGAATATGTATCGATATAGTAATTATGAGATTTCAAGAAATTCACATTATGCTGCCCATCTTCTGTACTTAATGGAGTAACTCCTTCTTTGTCAATATCAACTTCGAAAAGCATATAATAGAAAGGATTTACTTTCTTATCTTTTCCATATCCATACAGATAAACTTTGCGTTTCAGTGTATCAATAGAATTAATGTAGCCTGTTACCCATTCACCAGAAGTCATCACATTCTTGAGGTTTCCATCGCCATCATAATGATAATAATGTCCCCAGCCAGTACGCTCTGAACGGAACAAAATATCCTTACCATCGTTCAAGATTGCCACATTACGAGCATGAGGATCACGATACGGTTTATCTTCTTCATGAATGATCTCCTTTACTTCCAAAGTTGAGAGATTAACCGAGCATACATCTACTTCATCCCAAGTACGTTTAGTGCGTTCAAAAAACAAATATTTGCTATCTGAGGTAACATGAAGAGGCATTACATACTGGTCTTTCCATTTGTCCACCTTCGCTTTCTTTGCCGTTTTTTCTACAATATCAATAATCGTCAAATCATTTTGAGTAACATATTTATCACCAGGGAACTCATATTTATATTTGACCAATGACGGTGAATCTTCTATTGAATTAATTACCCAAAAATCTCGTAATAAACGGTTATCATCACGCACTGCATATACATGACGATTATCCGGACACCAGCGTGCTAGCGTCGGTACTTCTCCGTCTTCTGCAGGTTCGTAATCATCTTCACGAGCATATGAAAAGTCTTTCATACCATCCGTAGTCAGTTGCACTTCAGTTGTATCTACTCCCAGTGACTTATTTCCTTTCACATACAAATTATGATTCTTTGCATACAAAATATATTTCTTGTCAGGAGAAAAGTTCATCCAAGTATAGCTTGGGTCTGATGATTCTTTCTTCTCTTCTTTCTTCTCAACTATTGTCAGTTTACCCGTCAAACGATTATAACTATACTGCTTACCCTTATAATCGAACTCAAATGAACGTTGATCTTTTGAAAAAGTAATAGATGAAATGTCCAGTTTATTTTTATCCACCACGCCTTTGGTGAATTCACTTAACTGCATAGCCATCTTACTTTTGTCAAAAAGAGGTTCACGTTTTCCTGCAGCAGGCATCACATAATAGTAATCTTTACCAGCTGTCGTTTGAAAATCAAACCAGAAATTATCTGTATCATTGATTTCCCGCGGATAAATCGATAGACTATTATTAGATAATTTACCTCCTAAGGTAATTCCTGAAACTCCTGTACCAACTCGTAATTGGCTAGTATTGTATCATGCTTGCCAGAGGCTTGTCCCCATCCTTGCAATGCAAAAATAAAAGACAAGCTGCCGACAATAAAAACTCGTTTTAATACCATAATGGCTATTTTATTACTATATGAATCACTTTTAAAGCTATTCTTCTAGAAAGAAAATGACATATAATCATCACCACTTCCCCATTTATAAAGGACATCTACAATTTCTCCAAAGTTCTTATTTTCTTCTGAAGTGGTTTCATTCGGGAATTGCTGTTTAAGAGAAACCGCCGTACACGTACCGTCTTTTAGTCTTGTTTCTACAACACTATATATATAAAAACTTCCGTCTTCCAAAGCAACCCCTAATTGCCCACTGTAAGGATACTTGTATTTACGTAAATTGGTGGTCACATCCATACCTGACAAGGTCTTGACAGCAGCAGGCAACGGCTCACCTAATGGCATCAAACTCCCTCTATATTCCACATCTCCATAAGAATCCCATCCGTATTGATAATAATAAAGCTGGTTTCCGCTGGCAATAACCACATAACGTTTATTTCCAAAATTAGCCATACCACGATAATCATTGATAACTCCTAAAGGAGCCTCATAATACCAACCATCCATACAACTAACGGATCTGCTATCTGCCTCTAACCCGAAATAACGCAATTCATATACTGATGTAGCTTCATCTTTCAGCAAAACCGTCCAAAAAGGATAAGCCATTGTAAAATCATTCCCTCCATCATATGGAGCTGGCAATGCATCTACCACTGTCTTTTTTATATTTGAGAAGTGATCTTCACCACTCGGATCGGCAATATTATACATATTCCCACTTTCAGAACTAGTCATTTCGCCGATAGCTGAACTCTCACTTCCAGCTACATTACCCACATCCAAAATGCCCACTAATGAATTATCTTCTTTTGTCAACGCAAGCATCACATTCGTATAATAGTAATTAAACTTATAGGCTTGGAACAAGCGACTGAATCGGGTTTCATTATTTAATCCTATAGACATATAGGTACCTGCATGAAAATCAGCCGCATCTGCCTTTTTTTCCCAATAAATTAGTCCATTCTTATCCAACAATGCCTTAGCCGTATAAGTCATGGCAGCTTCTATCGGAGAAAAATGAGCAGGAATATCCCCACGGAACTCTTCATCTGTGTACACTTCACGTTCCAGCGTATTGCCATTAAGCTCCACCCAGCGATCTTGTTTCACTACCAATTCATCGTATACGCTAATACCGTACTGAAGATTATAATCTATATAACCAATGTTATTCATCAATCCTTTCGGATTTGATCCCAAATTGGAAACGACATCACGCTTCACTATATGATAAACCAATGAATCACGAGTAAAGGTTTCCCCATTATACGTTACCTGATAATGTTGTGTTGTAGGTACAATGAAATGAAGCACAGAACGTCCGCCTTCATCCGACAGAATAGTCCATCCACGTTGAAACATAGACATCACCTTAATAATCGTAGATTTTCCGAACTGGACCCCCGACTTATTGTCGGTCACTGCAAATGTCACTTGATACGTACCGCTTTTGTCGGCTTTAAATGTATAAGTGGCACCACTTTCACCTGTCTGCAACTGTTTGTCTATGTACCATTCGTAGCTGACGTCGGGCGTAATGCTGTCTATCGTAAACTTAAATGTAGGCGCCAATACCAATTCGTCTCCCTCTATCAAGTTATATCCAGAATTGATATTCTCAATATTGAAATTACCACCTTGTAAGTCATTAATCTGCTTGTAGTTATAATTATTGTCATCATCCAAACAACCGGACATAACTCCGACAAAAACAGCCATCACTGCATATATTCCTAATTTTTTCATACTTTGCAATTTTATAGTTATCCTGCCACTTCCACAGTAATCACATTTCCATGCTCATCTTTCTCCCAATCTTCCTTTTTCTTTCCTTCGTTCATCTGCTTCAGGGTATTCTTCAGTCTTAATGAATATTTACGTAATATTTGCTTGTTCTTTCCATCGAACACCATATCATC
Organism: Bacteroides sp. AM54-2NS; assembly: GCF_003602935.1. Lineage (NCBI taxonomy): Bacteria > Pseudomonadati > Bacteroidota > Bacteroidia > Bacteroidales > Bacteroidaceae > Bacteroides > Bacteroides sp. AM54-2NS. Next base: position 205,565 of record NZ_QTMZ01000001.1, on the reverse strand, counting down.
TTTTTTCAACTCGTCCAAAAACATCTGATACTTCCTTTCCGAATATTCACCTAGATAAAACCAATCGACCGAGTTCCCCGGATTGGATTCTGATCCTGCATCAATCACCGACCACCAATGAGGTTTAAACAAACGATCGGTAACAGTAATAAAAGCACGAGAATATGAATGGTCACCTTGCTTCACCCCGTTTGCCTCCACTACCTGCAATGCCAATATTTTCGTTTCTTTCTCCAGCATTGGGGCATTCTTCAGTATCACATAAATGGTATCCGTGAGCAATCCCTTTCTAATCCTACAGTCTGTAGGCAGCACATATAAGTCGGCAGGCAAGGTTGTATATTCTGCATCTACACTTACATTAAAATGTAAATCATCTTCCTGTATTTGCCCGTAGACAGAGACTTCTACCGGTATTTCGGCATCCTCACCCTCATTATACATTTTAAAAGATACTGTAGTCGTGTCTTTTGTCATATCATTAGCAAATCTCAAATAGGCTGTATCGTTACTGTTGACCAGCAATCCCTTCTCTTCACACGAAACGAGCATCAGATCTGCAATACAAATCAACGCTCCCCATATAGCATATTTTATCTTCATTTTCATTTCTCCTAAATAGTTATTATGAAAATATTCCTTATATTTAAATATTTGATTCCGAATCAGGTTTCGGCAATACCACATTCTCATCAGTCGGCAAAATATCACTACTATAATAAGAGCTGGCGGGGATCAATCTATTCAACCGTTTATACATATAGAATATCTGCCCTTCACCCAGAAATTCACGACGGGCATCATTTACCAACAAATCTATAAACTCCGATTTATTTGTCACATTATCAAACTTCTTTGATATCCCTCTTCCTTTTTTCACCAATTCCAAATAGCCTCGTGCTTCTTTGGGTTTGGTATCAAAAATCGCTTCAGCAGCAATGTAATACACCTCAGACATACGTATCATAGGGAGCATACGGTTATTTGTTTTCCCTTCATTTGTACTCTCTGTCTGTTTGTTATACTTCAATGTGCGATAATAAAACCCATAATACTTCTCTTCCAATTGATACTTAAACCGCCAGTCGCTATTTATTTCATCCCCATACAGTTCTTTCGCAACATCACCATCAAGACACAAATAATTCTCCTCACTGGCCCCATCGGAACCATGATTTATTTCCTGATCCCATTCCACCAACTCCTTTGAAGAATAGAGCCCGAAAATAATATCATTATACATCTTCATATTTCCATTCCTAAAGCCAGACGAATTAGTTGAAGCCTCGAAATAGCCGGTTTTATTTTCTTCATCAATGATTTTCTTGGCTTCTGCATAAGCCTCTGCATTCTTTCCCGCATACAAGAAAACACGAGCCAACTCCGCCGTTACCGCATAATAATTCAGGCGATAGCCTCTGCTTTTTGCAAACAGGCTCTCTGAAACCGTTTCGATATTGAATCTAGCGTTCGCCCCCATACTAGATGTTGCATCCACTTCCTTCAGAATGCGCTGTGCTTCCTTCAAATCAGCAATAATCTGTTCCAAACAATAACTAACAGTTTGATGGTTGTTAACATAGCTAGGATAAACATTAACATAAGGAATAAAAGTACGGTCATCTTTCCCGAAACCAACAGATGAAGGAGATGGAGCATAAATACGAAGCAAATCAAATTGTATAAATGCGCGCAATCCGATAGCCTCACCCAAAATCATCTGCCGCTCACCATCAAGTCCACTAAAGAGATTAGGGTCAGCTTTGGCAGCCTGTTGAGCCAATTCATTACAATTGGCAACCACATTCCAAGCAGCATTCCACATGGCATCTGTGACAGGGACTAATTCTGTATTTTTAAACTGAAGCGCTGCCATATTTCTCATAGCTGTTCCACCACCTATACTTGGAGCTTGATCTATATAATAAGACTGTGCCCAGGCATCCATAATCCCCCAAGTAAGGTTACTTCCATACAAATTGAAAGTAGCCATCTTCCGGTAAATACCGTTCGTTGCCGTACGGAAACCATCACCAGAAGAGAACAAATATTCCTCCTTTATCTCATCAGAAGGATAAAGGTCAAGCCAATCTGAACACGAAGAGAGTGTCAAGACTACAAACGCAAAAGAAATAAACGTAGTATATATTTTTCGTATCATAATGGTATACTTAGAATTGTGCTTTAATAGAGAAATCAACCGTCCATGATTTCGGGTAACTTAAACCTCGCTCCTGACGGATAGAATTCCAGTTAATAAAATCGCGTGTACTTGCTTCCAATCGGAGCATATTTATTCCCAAATACTTCTTTATCCATTCCCGATTGAAATCATAGCTTAAAGTTAATGCACTCAAACGCAGATAAGCCTTATCCTGAACGAAGCGTGAAGTCGGCATAGTGCACTATCGGCATTTTTAATATCTTTAAACTGCGCAATATCTCCCGGCTGTTTCCATCTGTCGGTCAACACACGCAAGTCTACGTTTTGATATTGTATTCTGGCATTCTCCACCCGGTCTACCAAAGTCTGATTATACTCCTGCCCGCCCCATTCGTATTGGAAAGCAGCAAATAAGCTCCATTGTTTATAAGCAGCATTAAATCCGATAGAGCCATTAAATTTAGGTTCAGTATTACCAACAGCCACTTCTTGAGTGGCATTCCATGTGTCGGACACGCTACCATCGCGGTTTAAGAATATTTCCTTACCTGTAGTAGGATCAATACCCAAAGATTTCACAGCCCAAATGGAAGTAAGTGACTGTCCTTCCTCATATTGAGAAATTGGTACTCCATATTTAGAATTATAGCGGCCATACTCTTCATTCACTATATTCTCATAGAATTCTTTTACTCGCTGATTGTAGGCACGTTGCGAATCAGAAATTTTTAGAATCTTATTCTTGTTGTGTGCCATATTTCCCCATAACGCCACCAACCAGTCACGATTACGGAATACTTCGCCACGTACCTGCAACTCAAATCCCTGATTCAGTACTTCACCCATATTGTCTTTATAACTAGAGAAGCCGGAAGTTTGAGACAGGCTGACATCGTTCACCAAATCTATTGTTTTATCATGATAATAATCCGCATCCACCGTCAAGCGCCGATTCAGAAATTGCATTTCAATACCTACATTAAACTTATCAGTCTTTTCCCAAGTCAAGTTGTTATTTCCCAAAGCTTTCAACACTGCGCCAAAACCTGTTGCATACCATTCATCAAAAAGCGCTTCGTACATAGTCGTAGCAGCATAAGCTGGAAAACTAGCTTTACCAGTCCGCCCATACGATGCACGTACCTTCAATTTGTTAACTATCTCATTTCCTTTTAGAAACTCATAATTATGAATGTTCACCCCCAAACCTCCGGAGAAGAACGGTGCCCAGCGTTGCTTGGAGCCAAAATCAGATGACCCATCAAAACGAACGGAGAAATCAGCCAAATAAATATCATTCCATGTATAGTTTCCGGTAGCCCATGCACTGACCATGCGTGAAGTACCTTCGGTACGTGACGGCTTTTCATATATTTCGGCTGCATAATTCGATGAATGGAATTGTCCACTCGGGAATCCGCGGTAATGAACGTTTGTCGCATCTGATGAACCAGAAGATGCCTCCCATGCCACAGACAGATTTAAATTATGTTTATTGAAAGAACGTGTATAATATAAAGCTGCATTTGCATTCCAATTCAAACTATTTCCATCATCCACATAGAGGTCACCCAAGTTATGTCCACCTTCATTAGGAGCAGCCGTGGTTTTTGAAGACAGCGGGTCGATAAACCGTTCTCCACTAGAATATTTACGGTTCACACTAAATTGACCTCTAACAGTCCAGTAATCGGTCAGATACCAATTCAAACTCAAATTATTGGATACTTCATCATAAGCACTCCAAGTATAATTGCCAAGAGTCGCTTCGTATAGTGGGTTGTTAGCCTCGCGTAAATTGCTATTCTTCGAGAAGCTCAACCTTTTTCGCAATGTCCCGTCATCATTATAAGGTGTATCATAGGGTTGCAAAATGGTATAGTCACTAAACGAACCATAAGGCGACTCTTTCGATTTAGAATGAGTGAACGATACAGTGTTCTTCACTTGCAAAGACTTCATACGATAATCCAGAGAGAAACCAACACTATAGCGATCACGTCCTGACCCCTTCATCACACCATTCGCTGCATTGTAAGAAGCATCTACACCCCAACGCAAGTTTTGCGTACCTCCCTCTATAAAGAGGCTGTGTTTATGGTCGAATGCATTTCGTAGAGGCAGTACCATCCAATCAGTATCCACACCACGTTGAATTTGTGCAAATCTCTTATTATAATCAAGAATTTGATTTTCCATGTTACTATTATCGAAAAGTCCGGCAAGGCGTTCCATCTCCAGTTTTTCTGAAGCATTTGCCAGATTATAGTCGCTCAAGTCGGGCATTTCCACCATACCTGTAAAGTTGTAAGAGACACGCACTTCACCTGGTTTCGGAGTGACGGTAGTGATAACTACCACACCGTTAGCGGCACGCGAACCGTAAATAGCGGTAGCTGCAGCATCTTTTAGGATGGTCATGCTCTCTATGCGGCTGGGATCTAAGTCGTATACCTTTTCGATGCTAACTTCAAATCCATCCATAATGAATGTAGGCAGATTGGGATTATTTTCCAGATTCGATTTAGACAATTGATTCTTATCCAAATCTCTGGTACCTACCCCCGAACGTCCACGAATATACATTTCAGGCAATGCGTTCGGATCGGAACCAAACTGCGTATTGCTCATCAAACGAAAAGAAGGGTCGAATGACTGCATGGCATCCAAAACATTGGTTTGCGATACCTTACGCAACTCATCACCTGTTATTTGGGTAGAACTACCAGTAAAGCTTGATTTACGAACATTGCTATATCCGGTTACAACTACATCCTCTAATGTCTTCACATCATCCAACATAGTAATCTCAAGCATCTTCTTACGTGTAGCATCTACCTGAAGAGTCTGCTTTTTCATACCAATAAAAGAGATTTCCAAAGTCACCTTATCATCCTTAACATCCAAAGTAAACTCACCTTCAATATTGGTAGAAGTACCCGTACGAGTACCTTTTACGATGATGCTGGCTCCTGGAATCGGTTCCTTATTCGAATCAATAACCGTACCCCGAATACGGTTATCACGCTTCTCGGTCTGCAATTTACGAACAACAACAATACCATCTTTCACCACATAATCAAATCCCTGGGGATTTAAAATCAACTTTAGAGCGACTTCCCATTTCTCATTTTTTGCATTAATCGATACGGGAGGAACTCCTTTAAACATTTGTGAATTATACAACATATTCACGCCTGTTTGTTTCTTCACTGCATCCAAAACAGTCTCAATAGAGACGTTCTGCAGATTCAAAGTTACCGTCTTATCCTGTGACGGTAGAGCCCATGTGCTAAACGTGCAACACACTGCCACTAAAAAATATAGTAGCCATCGTTTTTCTCTCATAAATTAATGATTAAACTTTATCTAATATTCTATCTATTTTTACTCTTTCATTCCATCGTATATCAAGACTTTCCGGCCACTGATTTTATAAGTCAGATCGCCTGTCAGTTCCAAAGCATCCAAGAAAGAATTGATCGTTCCGTAACGTTTCAAACTACCACTGTAAGTTATATCGCGTAGATCTGGCGTTTCATAATAAACCTGTATATCATACCAGCGTTCGAATGTCTCCATAATCTCCCCTAAAGAGCGGTTTTTAAAGTTGTACACACCGTTTACCCAACCGATATATTCGTCCAAATCAACGGTACGTTTCTCTGTGCCATTGGCAGAAACTACTGCTTGTTCACCCGGCTGAAGAGTTACCGTTCCGACATTCGGTGCAGAAAATTGTACTTTGCCATGTACCAATGTAGTGTAACAAACGGAAGCATCGGTATAAGCATTCACATTAAACGCCGTACCAAGCACCATCACTTCGCCAAGATGAGTTTGTACCACAAACGGATGAGATTCATCCTGCATAACCTCAAAATAAGCCTCACCTTCCAGAGCTACAATCCTGCGTTTACCCGCAAAGCGTACCGGATAAGTCAACTTAGAACCAGCATTCAAATGAACTGTTGTTCCGTCAGCGAGGACCACAGTGTTTTCCCCTCCACGTGGTATGACTAGTTCATTTGATATTACCGGCTTCTCTACGACGCTTTTCTCTGTGTGTTGTGTTGTGGCGGTCGGTTTATATGACAGCACTCCTTCCTTATATTTTACCTGGACGCCGTCTACTATTACGTTAACTTCTTTCTTATGCACATCAATAATGCTACCATCAGGTAAAGTCAATTGTGCCTGTTGAACTCCCGGCTGAATCAATGGTCTGCTTTCCTCTTCAATCGAACCATAATTCGACATATAGAAAGATAAACCGATTACTAAAACAACAGCTGCTGCAACAGACCACCAAATTCGGAAAGCACGAGACTTCTTTATTACCTCCGGTTCCGTTTGTCCGATTTTCTGAAGGAAAGATTCATAGGCTTTCTTTGATGAATAATTTTTATATTCTTCAAATGCAACTCTTAATGTCTCACCATTCTGCAATTGTTCATACACTTTTTGTAAGTCCGGGCATTCCGCCAATCGCTTTTCAAGCTCTTGCTGTTCCGATTCATTAGCTTCTCCTAAAAGAGCTTTCTTCATTAAAGCGGCATCTTGATATACATTTTCGAACTTCTTCATCTTATTTTTCCTTTTTAAATCAAACAACTGTTTAATTTGCTTTATTATAGATATACATAACTCACAGAAAAGGGTGACAAAAAGATAATATTTTTTTGAGATAGAAATATAAAGGAGAGGATTTTAGAGGCAAGAATATAACATTATGTCACAATATAAAAGGAATCCGTTCGCTTTTAACAAAGAAAACAAATCTTAAGTAATCAATAAAAAGATAAAGATGTATCAAATTGACCTTTTTATCTTTTTAGAGAAATAAACAAAGAATAATAGAATGAACAGAGTCGCCCAGCCTCTCACGAAGGAATTTATAGCTGCGTGTCTTTTGAGTTTTAACAGTATTGATACTTATTTCTAAACGTTCCGCTATCTCTTCCCATGTATGTCCTTCGATTCTCATTAAGATAATCCGGCGTTGCTCGGACGGAAGTTCTTCGATATAGCAATAGAGTTGCCGGATAATTTCTTCTTTCACCGTCAATGCATAAATCATATCTTCGTCCTCCACGCTTTCTTCTTCGGCTAAAGAATTCAATATGGTATCATGAATTTGATTATTGCGTATATATAATAAGGTATTATTATAGCAGGCACGATAAAGATAATTGGTAAGCTCTTTAATATCAGAAAAGGTACGCTTCCCTTCCCATACAGAAATAAAAACGTCTTGCACCAAATCTTCTACCGCATCGGGGACCGGCAATATCTTTGATACATAAACACATAAGGCAGTATAAAAACGATCGTAGAAATCGCCCCACATCTTTTCATCCTTCCGGTTTACTCCCGCTACTATAGTGTCAATTTTATCGTTCATACTGTCACATTACCTGCGAAAAAAGGAAACAGAATTCATAAAAATCGCCGTAACTACTTACTTTTGCGACATTTACGATTGCAAATATATTGTTTTTTTTCAAAAACGCAGACTTTGCCGGCTTACAAAATAGAAAATAAAAAAGTTCTTTCTCATACATAGAGATTTTTTCACTTTCATCTTTCATCTATCACCAGACTTCTTGAAACAGTTTATTCATAGTACTTTCAAGCATGGTGATAGATTGCCGGTAACCTATCACCTTATCTTTCATCTATCACCACCATTTTATCGCTCTGATTTCTTGCTTTTTCCCTTCAATTTTACCGGGAATCTTGTCCTATGATAGCCACCAGACTTTATTTTTTTGATTTCAAATATGAGTCAGACAAGACAAATGCTGACAAAACAATCGTAAGCTATAGGACGGCGGTTCGTATCCCACAAGACGACGATCTGTTTCATGCTTTGAAACACTCTGTTTCATTACGGGAAACACTTTGTTTCACACCGAGAAACGAATCGTTTCAAGCCTTGAAACAAACTGTTTCAAATAGGGTTGAAACTAATTGAATCCAGGCAAATAACAAATTGCCCCAAAAGAAATTCGAACGAGCTTACCATACAGTTCAAATGAGAAGCAAAAGAAAATAATAGTTGGAAATGAAAGGGTACAAAAAAAGAGCGAATCATTCCGCTCCACCTTTAAAGAATCCCCATAAATGGGATTCTTCTTTTTCTTCATCTTTCATTTACTCTTTACCTGAAAACGTCTTTTTCCTAATACCTAATCAAAACAATCTTTTTCCTAAAAACTAATCTTAAAATCTAATACCTTAATTTTATAAACTAATACCTTTTAATTATTACCTTTTTCTAATACCTAAAATATAAGTAGTTTCACAACTACACTGCAAAGGTATAGCTGTTTGCGAAAACAGCAAAAGCCATCATGCAAAAAATTACATTCAGACTTATTTTTTTGACTTATGTCAAGACGTAGGGTAGATTTAGAGTGTAAACCTCACGTTTATTCCCACAACAATCCGTCTTCTCAACAAATCTTTCCTTTTACTCTCTAGTTGCATTCATAATTGAGCAAGTACACAACTAACAAAAAGAAAGCAAAACAGGGAATTTAAAACACAATCTATTACCATTCTATTTAAAAACATACAATCACAAAAAACAATAAGCGGGCTATTTTCGAACAATCTGCATATTTCTAACTCAAAATTACGGCGATTTTTTCAGTCAAACCGGATTCCTCCCCGGATTTTCAGAAGCAAAAACAGCTTGAAGATACAAGTCTCGCAACTTTTCCGTAACTTTGCAGCGTTTGATAATAAATAAGATAGGAATGGATTTTAAGTACGACGTAATTGTAATTGGTGCCGGACATGCTGGTTGTGAAGCAGCGGCAGCCGCAGCTAATTTAGGTTCCAAGACTTGTCTCATCACTATGGACATGAACAAAATTGGGCAGATGAGTTGCAACCCGGCTGTAGGAGGAATCGCCAAAGGACAAATTGTACGTGAAATAGATGCACTGGGTGGACAAATGGGATTGGTGACAGATGAAACAGCCATTCAGTTCCGAATTCTAAACCGTTCGAAAGGCCCTGCCATGTGGAGTCCCCGCGCCCAATGCGACCGGGCTAAGTTCATTTGGTCCTGGCGGGAGAAACTGGAAAATACACCCAACCTTCATATCTGGCAAGATACGGTATGCGAACTGCTCGTTGAAAACGGTGAGGTTACCGGATTGGTCACTGCGTGGGGTGTCACCTTCAAAGCGAAATGTATCGTGCTCACCGCAGGAACTTTCCTCAACGGACTGATGCACGTAGGTCGCCATCAATTACCGGGAGGAAGAATGGCCGAACCGGCTTCTTATCAATTGACCGAATCCATCGCCCGTCACGGCATCACCTATGGAAGAATGAAAACCGGTACTCCGGTACGAATCGATGCACGCAGCGTTCATTTTGACCAAATGGAAACACAAGCCGGCGAATGTGACTTCCACAAGTTCTCTTTCATGAATACCAGCACGCACCACTTAAAGCAACTTCAATGCTGGACATGCTACACTAATGAAGAAGTACATCGGATTTTGCGCGAAGGTTTGCCCGATTCTCCCCTATTCAACGGACAGATACAAAGTATCGGACCACGCTATTGCCCGAGCATCGAAACCAAGATTGTTACTTTCCCCGATAAAGACCAGCACCAATTATTCTTGGAACCGGAAGGCGAAACAACACAAGAGCTATATCTTAACGGATTCTCTTCTTCACTTCCGATGGAAATACAAATTGCGGCACTGAAACAAATCCCGGCTTTCAAAGATCTGGTTATCTATCGTCCGGGATATGCTATCGAATATGACTACTTCGATCCGACCCAATTAAAACATACGTTGGAATCGAAGATTATCAAAAACCTGTTCTTTGCCGGACAAGTGAACGGCACTACCGGATACGAGGAAGCAGGAGGACAAGGATTGATAGCCGGCATCAATGCGCATATCAACTGCCACGGCGGAGAAGCATTTACTCTGGCTCGCGACGAAGCATATATTGGCGTATTAATCGACGATTTGGTTACCAAAGGTGTGGATGAGCCCTACCGTATGTTTACCTCCCGTGCAGAATATCGCATTTTGCTTCGCATGGACGATGCGGATATGCGCCTGACAGAAAAAGCATTTAGCTTGGATTGGCAAAGGAAGATCGCTATCAATTGGTAAGAAGCAAGAAGGAAGCTGTGGAACAAATCGTTTCTTTCGCACGCAACTATTCGATGAAACCGGCATTAATTAATGATGCTCTCGAAAAGATAGGAACAACTCCCCTGCGTCAGGGATGCAAGTTGATAGAAATTCTAAACCGTCCGCAAGTGACAATTGAGAATATAATAGAACATGTTCCGGCGTTTCAGCGGGAACTGGAGAAAGCGACAAGTTCGGATCAGGATCGAAAAGAAGAGATTCTCGAAGCGGCTGAAATCTTAATCAAGTATCAAGGATACATTGACAGAGAACGGATGATTGCTGAAAAGCTGGCACGATTGGAAAGTATAAAGATCAAAGGAAAATTTGATTATTCCACCATTCAGTCCCTATCCACCGAAGCTAGGCAAAAGTTGGCAAAGATAGATCCGGAGACGATTGCGCAAGCGAGCAGAATTCCGGGAGTCTCTCCAAGCGACATCAACGTACTGCTCGTGCTTTCGGGACGATAGGCGGCAACGTTTCACGTGAAACAAATCATTTAAAGAAACGATATAATTCAATGATTATGAGCAAAGAAACACTAATCAAAAGTATTCGGGAAGTACCCGATTTCCCGATCCCCGGAATCCTGTTCTACGATGTCACCACCCTATTCAAAGATCCATGGTGCCTGCAAGAATTATCAAACATTATGTTTGATATGTATAAGGATAAAGGGATCACCAAAGTAGTAGGAATAGAATCAAGGGGCTTCATCATGGGACCGATTTTAGCCACCCGCCTGAACGCCGGTTTCATTCCTATCCGCAAGCCCGGCAAGCTCCCTGCAGAAACAATTGAAGAAAGCTACGACAAGGAATACGGAAAGGACACCGTGCAAATTCACAAAGACGCACTGGATGAGAATGATGTAGTTCTATTACACGACGACTTGCTGGCAACAGGAGGCACGATGAAAGCGGCTTGTGAATTGGTGAAAAGATTAAAACCTAAAAAGGTATATGTAAACTTCATCATTGAGTTGAAAGAACTGAATGGAAAATCAGTATTCGGAGACGACGTAGAAGTAGAATCGGTATTGACTTTATAAAGGATTTGCATCTATTTGCAGAGAATGTGTCAAAAGTAAGCAGCTAGCGATCTCTCATACCTAACGATTATGAATGTAGAACCGGAAAGCAAAACCAATGAATATCTGAAAGGGATTGTAGCCAACCTTCCCGAGAAACCGGGTATTTACCAATACCTGAATACGGAAGGAACGATTATATACGTTGGAAAGGCAAAAAATCTAAAGAAAAGAGTCTATTCTTATTTCAGCAAAGAGCATGAGCCGGGAAAGACGCGAATACTGGTCAGCAAAATCGCTGATATTCGCTATATCGTAGTCAACACAGAAGAAGATGCGTTATTGCTGGAGAATAATCTGATAAAGAAATATAAGCCGCGCTACAACGTTCTGTTAAAGGACGACAAGACCTACCCTTCTATTTGCGTGCAGAATGAATACTTTCCGAGAGTCTTCAAAACAAGAAAGGTTATCAGGAACGGCTCCTCTTATTATGGCCCGTACAGTCACATTCCATCAATGTATGCGGTATTGGACCTGATAAAGCATTTATATCCCTTGCGCACATGCAATTTAAACCTAAGTCCGGAAAACATACGGGCGGGCAAATTTAATGTATGTCTGGAATATCATATAAAAAACTGCGCCGGGCCATGCATCGGATTGCAATCACAGGAAGAATATCTCAAAAACATAGATGAAATCAAGGAAATCCTGAAAGGGAATACACAAGATATCAGCCGTATGTTACTGGAAAGGATGCAGACGCTGGCCGGCGAAATGAAGTTTGAAGAGGCACAGAAGGTTAAAGAGAAGTATCTTTTGATTGAGAGTTATCGTTCGAAATCGGAAGTAGTAAGCTCCGTATTGCACAATATCGACGTATTCTCAATCGAAGAAGACGAGTCGAACTCTGCTTTCATCAATTATCTGCACATTACAAATGGTGCCATCAATCAGGCTTTCACGTTCGAATACAAAAAGAAGCTGAACGAATCAAAAGAGGAGCTTTTAAGGCTTGGTATTATCGAAATGCGGGAACGCTACAAAAGCCAATCCAGAGAGATTATAGTGCCTTTTGAACTCGATTTGGAGTTAAACAATGTCGTATTTACCGTTCCACAGCGGGGAGATAAGAAGAAATTGCTGGATCTTTCGGTTCTAAACGTGAAACAGTACAAGGCCGATCGCCTAAAACAGGCGGAAAAATTGAATCCGGAGCAAAGAAGCATGCGTTTAATGAAAGAAATTCAGCAAGAATTGCATTTGGAAAGGCCGCCGCTGCAAATCGAGTGTTTTGATAACTCAAACATACAGGGTTCTGATGCCGTGGCAGCTTGTGTTGTATTTAAGAAGGCCAAGCCATCAAAGAAAGATTACCGGAAATACAATATAAAGACGGTTGTAGGACCTGATGACTATGCTTCCATGAAAGAGGTCGTCAGAAGGCGTTATCAACGCGCTATCGAAGAGAATTCTCCTCTACCCGACCTGATTATCACTGATGGTGGAAAAGGTCAAATGGAGGTCGTCAGAGAAGTCGTTGAAGACGAACTGAATCTGGCTATTCCTATTGCCGGACTGGCAAAGGACAACCGCCACCGCACATCGGAACTTCTTTTTGGATTTCCTCCGCAGACGATTGGTATCAAACAGCAAAGCCCATTATTCCGTCTGCTGACACAGATTCAGGATGAAGTACACCGTTTTGCTATTAGTTTCCATCGTGATAAACGCAGCAAAAGACAAGTTGCGTCCGCACTGGATAATATCAAAGGTATCGGAGAAAAGACAAAAACAGCACTGTTGAAAGAGTTTAAGAGCGTAAAACGAATAAAAGAAGCCTCTTTTGAGGAGATTGCCGTTATCATCGGAGAAGCGAAAGCCAAGACCGTAAAAGAGGGATTAAGCAATGAATCATCAAAAAATGAATAAGAAGCCGGCGGAGTGGAGCCAGTTATCTTCCTATCATTTTTAGGCCTAAATAATAAGCCATTAAAGCTTTCGGCAAAACCTTATAATATTTTCCTGTCAACACACCGTTTTCTCTTTCGAATTTTGTAAATTTGCCTTTCCTAACCACGAAATAGAATAAATAACAATGCGAATAGTTATACAACGGGTAAGCCATGCGTCAGTAACCATTGAAGGACACTGCAAATCGTCCATCGGAAAAGGGATGCTGATATTAGTTGGCATCGAAGAATCAGACGGGCAGGAAGACATCGACTGGCTCTGCAAAAAGATAGTAAATCTACGTATCTTCGACGATGAAAATGGGGTGATGAATAAGTCTATTTTAGAAGATGGAGGCGAAATTTTAGTTATCAGCCAGTTCACGCTACACGCTTCTACCAAAAAGGGAAATCGCCCCTCCTACATCAAAGCTGCCAAACCGGATATCTCTATCCCACTCTACGAGCAATTCTGCAAAGATTTAAGCGGTGCACTGGGAAAAGAAATAGGCACAGGAATCTTTGGAGCAGACATGAAAGTTGAACTTTTAAACGACGGTCCTGTTACTATATGCATGGATACCAAAAACAAAGAATAGATATTCCATACTAATCATTAATCACTAATCATTAAAAAAATGACTCTGGAAGAAGCACAGAAACAAGTGGACCAATGGGTGAAAACATACGGTGTCCGCTACTTCAGCGAGTTGACCAATATGGCAGTCCTGACGGAAGAAGTAGGAGAACTGGCCCGTGTCATGGCCCGCAAATATGGCGACCAATCCTTCAAGGAAGGAGAAAAAGACAACATAGATGAAGAGATAGCAGACGTCTTATGGGTGCTTCTCTGCATCGCCAACCAGACGGGAGTAGACATCACTGACGCTTTCCGGAAAAGCATGGAGAAGAAAACGAAACGAGATAATAAAAGACATATCAACAACCCAAAACTGAAAGATCATGGAAGAGAATAACTCACAGCCCAACAAGTACAAGGCCGCATTGGCAAAGTATAATACCAATCTGAGCGATGCAGATATTCAAGCTCGCGTAGCTGAATTGATTGAGAAAAAAGTGCCGGAGAACAACACGGAGGACGTTAAGAAATTCCTGTTCAACTGCATTGATCTGACCACCCTGAACAGTACTGACAGCGACGAAAGCGTGATGCACTTTACTGAAAAAGTCAATCAGTTTGACGACGAATATCCTGATCTGAAAAACGTAGCAGCCATCTGTGTGTACCCCAACTTTGCAGCCATCGTTAAAAACACGCTGGAAGTAGATGGAGTCAATATCGCCTGTGTATCAGGAGGTTTCCCCTCTTCACAGACATTTATTGAAGTGAAAGTGGCAGAAACAGCACTGGCCATTGCAGACGGTGCAGACGAAATAGATATTGTGATTTCCATCGGCAAGTTCCTTAGCGGAGACTACGAAGGAATGTGCGAAGAAATACAGGAACTAAAAGAAGTTTGCAAGGAACACCACCTTAAAGTAATCCTCGAAACAGGCGCATTAAAGAGTGCTTCCAACATCAAGAAAGCCTCTATCCTATCCATGTATTCGGGCGCAGACTTCATCAAGACATCTACCGGAAAGCAGCAGCCTGCCGCAACGCCGGAAGCCGCTTACGTGATGTGTGAAGCTATCAAAGAATACTATCAGAAGACAGGAAACAAGATTGGATTCAAACCGGCAGGTGGTATCAACACTGTTAACGATGCGATTATTTACTACACTATTGTAAAAGAACTATTAGGTGAAGAATGGCTGGATAATCAACTGTTCCGCTTGGGAACCAGCCGTTTAGCCAACCTCCTCCTTTCCGACATCAAAGGCGAAGAAATCAAGTTCTTCTAAAAATTAAAGGCTACATTAGCAATCAAATACGCCTTACCGCGCGACTCCCGTATCACGGGAATCGACGCGGTATTTTTATTTAAGAAAAACTAAACATAGTTACTGGACAATTCGGAAAAACAATTATCTTTGTAAACGGTTTAGCGATGAAAATATAGCTAATTAGTTATATTAGAGAACGTTTCATTTATTACCAGTTCCTGGAATTCGGCAAAATTCAAAGTTATGAATGGTAATAAGCAAACGGGTCTCACGCACCTTCATGTATATAATTTTGTTATATATCGAATGGAGCGTGGGACTGTTGCTTGTATACTCATAACGGCTTGCCGAAGCCTCAGGAAAATACATGGCAACAGTTCTCACGCTTTTCATGAACTTTATGGAGGTATTAAGGATGGACGCTTACACGAGAACCTTACGATTCAATCACAACCCTCTGAATCTCATCCTCGGAACAGAGAAAAAGAAGGGGCTACGCATCGGTTATATGGAAGCTGGACTGCAAGGCTTCTATCTCAACTCCATGGAGACCGGAGTCCATCCCCAAAAGCTATCCAGACTGCTGGCAGAAGAGTTCCACTGCACCGATACCGAGTCCGTCACCGGATTATTCCAGTTCCTGATTAACGAAGGAGACAGAGTCTCCTACCAGATTATGCTCCCCTGCTTACTCTCCACAGAGAACATCAACGAGTTCGAAAGTATCATCCAAAAGCGCTTTTTCGGAGTAGAACGCTTCATCCGGCAAGGAAAGAATCTATACAAATTCGTGAAATATACAGAAGAAAGAAGAGACCCGATTATATGGATAAATGACTTAGAAAAAGGGATTATCGGATGGGACATGGGATTGCTTGTCAGCTTGGCGCGCGCCTCCCAAACATGCGGGCACATCAGCAAGGAACAAGCCTGGAAGTACATAGAACAAGCAGCCCAATTATGTTCGTTAGATCTTCATACAGCTGAAGAAATAGACAAGAGTTTCCTTTTAGGAAAAGCGATGAAATCGGGAAAGATAGAAGATTGGGATCGATTATTATCGTGCTATTCACTCCTGGGCAGGCACAGGAAGTAACTATTTTTCGCGGTCTACCACGTAATCCAAGTAAGCCCGGAGAGCTACACAAATATCAGATTCCGGCAAAGAAGCCAGTAAATCAAAAGCCTTTTGCTTATAGACATTCATCGTCTGAACGGCATATTCAATACCCCCGTTTTCTTTGATAAACGAGATCAAACGGGCAATTTCATCGGGAGTAGCTGTACCCTCCTTTACCTTGATTGCCAATTCTTGCGCCTCATCATTTTTTGTCGTGTTCAATACATACAAAGCGGGCAATGTCAGTTTACCTTCAAGCATATCATTACCTGTCGGTTTGCCAATCTCTCTATTATCAAAGTAATCGAAAATATCATCTTTTATCTGGAAGCAGATACCAATATATTCGCCCAACAAACGGGCTAGTTCGGCTTCTCCCTCCCCTACACCTACCGAAAAAGCGGCAGCTTTCGTACAGGCGGCAAAAAGAGCGGCAGTCTTCTTACGAATTACATCAAAGTAAACCTCCTCAGAAAAGCTATGATTACTTACATTTGAAAGCTGAAGCAACTCGCCGTCAGCAAGATCCTGTCCAAGAGTAGACACCAGTTGAATAATGCGGTGACTATTCGTCAGTTCGGCATGCACCAGGCTGGTTGCCAGTAGATAGTCGCCCGTCAGCACGGCTACTTTATTATTAAAGATAGCATTCACCGAGAGTTGTCCACGGCGTTCGGTACTTTCATCCACGACGTCGTCATGTACTAAACTGGCTGTATGAAGAAGTTCCAATGAAACAGCTGCATGAAGAGTGGAAGGACATACAGCACCATAAAGACGTGCCACCAGCAAAACAAGAATAGGACGCATCATCTTACCATTCCTCTGCCGTATGTGAGATACGACACTATCGAGCAATGCATTTGAACTGGAGAGAGAACTATCAAAAAGTTCTTTGAAGTCTCTCAGTTCTGCTTCAATCGGAGTTCTGATGAGTGAGATGCTGTCCATTAATTACACAATTTGAGCACAAAAGTAATAATAAAACGCTGAATACCGTATTTTTTTGTACTTTTACCATGAAAAATTAATTAAATCTATGGATTCAAGTAATAAATTATTTCTTTTAGACGCTTATGCACTGATATACCGGGCGTATTACGCCTTTATTAAGAACCCAAGAATCAATTCCAAAGGATTCAACACTTCAGCTATACTGGGTTTTGTAAACACCCTCGAAGAAGTGCTGAAAAAAGAGAATCCCACTCATATAGGAGTAGCCTTCGACCCTGCAGGACCTACCTTCCGCCACGAAGCTTTCGAACAATATAAAGCGCAGCGTGAAGAAACTCCGGAAGCGATCCGTCTTTCCGTACCTATTATAAAGGATATTATTCGTGCTTACCGCATCCCTATTCTGGAAGTTGCAGGCTACGAAGCCGACGACGTGATAGGTACGCTTGCCACCGAAGCCGGCCGCCAAGGTATCACCACCTATATGATGACTCCCGACAAAGATTACGGACAGTTGGTAAGCGACAAGGTATTTATGTACCGTCCCAAGCACACAGGAGGTTTCGAAGTGATGGGTGTTGAAGAAGTGAAAGCCAAGTTTGACATTCAGTCTCCGGCACAAGTGATTGACATGCTCGGACTGATGGGAGACTCTTCGGATAATATCCCCGGATGTCCCGGAGTAGGAGAAAAGACTGCTCAAAAACTGATTTCCGAATTCGGAAGCATCGAAAATTTATTAGAGCATACCGACCAACTGAAAGGTGCACTGAAAACAAAAGTGGAAACGAACCGGGAAATGATTACTTTCTCGAAATTCCTCGCCACGATTAAAATCGATGTGCCCATCCAACTTGAAATGGATTCTCTTGTCCGCGAAGAAGCAGACGAAGATTCACTTCGCAGTATTTTCGAAGAACTGGAATTTAGAACGCTCATCGATCGGGTACTAAAAAAAGAGGTTTCCGGAAATGGAATAACCTCCACTCCCGGAAGCAAAGTAGCCACCGGAAAAAGCGCCCCCTCTCCTCTTCCACTTTTCCCCGAAGAAGGAGGCGGAATACAAGGCGATTTGTTTGCGAATTTCACGCCCAATGAGCCGGATGAAGCAAAAAAATCGAATCTAGAGACGTTAGAATCGCAGCCACACAACTATCAACTCATTGATACAGAGGAGAAAAGAAGAGAAATTATTCAAAAGTTACTTACATCGAAAATTCTCTCGTTAGATACGGAGACCACTGGAACCGAACCAATGGATGCCGAATTGGTCGGAATGAGTTTTTCCATTGCCGAAAATGAAGCATTTTATGTTCCTGTTCCATCAGATCGGGACGAAGCGTTAAAAATCGTAAATGAGTTCCGTCCGGTCTTCGAAAATGAGAATTCGTTAAAAGTCGGACAGAATATCAAGTACGATATGATCGTTCTTCAAAATTATGGTGCAGTAGTAAAAGGTCCGCTTTTCGATACGATGATCGCTCACTATGTTCTTCAACCGGAACTTCGTCATGGTATGGATTACCTGGCAGAAATTTATCTGCATTATCAGACCATCCATATTGACGAACTGATAGGCCCCAAAGGAAAGAATCAGAAGAACATGCGCGACCTCGACCCGAAAGATGTATATCTGTACGCTTGCGAAGATGCGGACATCACTCTGAAACTGAAAAACGTATTGGAGAAAGAGCTGAAAGAAAATGACGCCGAACGTTTATTCTATGATATAGAAATGCCTCTTGTTCCGGTATTAGTCAATATCGAACGGAACGGAGTATTGCTGGACACGGAAGCACTGCAACAATCATCCGCTCATTTCACCGCCCAGATGGAGCAAATCGAAAAAGAAATCTACGAACTGGCCGGTGAGACCTTCAACATCGCTTCACCCAAGCAAGTCGGCGAAGTCTTATTTGACAAACTGAAGATTATAGAAAAAGCGAAAAAGACCAAGACCGGGCAGTATGTCACCTCGGAAGAAGTGCTCGAAAGCCTCCGGCATAAACATCCTGTGGTAGAAAAGATTCTGGAACATCGCGGACTGAAAAAGCTATTGGGCACGTATATCGATGCGCTTCCCCTACTTATCAACCCACGCACAGGAAGGGTGCATACCTCTTTCAACCAGACCGTAACCGCTACGGGACGCCTTAGTTCAAGTAACCCGAACTTACAAAATATCCCTATCCGCGACGAGAATGGAAAAGAAATCCGTAAAGCATTCATCCCCGATGAAGGCTGCCTCTTCTTCTCTGCCGACTATTCGCAAATCGAATTGCGTATTATGGCACACCTTAGCGAGGATAAGAATATGATTGATGCTTTCCTTAGCAACCACGATATTCATGCTGCCACCGCTGCCAAAATCTATAAGATTGATCTGAAAGATGTAGGTTCCGACATGCGCCGTAAAGCCAAGACTGCCAATTTCGGTATCATCTATGGCATATCCGTATTTGGCCTTGCCGAACGAATGAATGTAGATCGCAAAGAAGCCAAAGAACTAATCGACGGTTACTTTGAGACTTATCCGGGAGTGAAAGCCTATATGGACAAAAGTATTCAGGTGGCCCAGGAAAAAGGTTATGTGGAAACAATTTTCCATCGGAAACGCTTCTTGCCGGACATCAACTCCCGCAATGCCGTTGTACGCGGGTATGCGGAACGAAATGCCATCAACGCCCCTATCCAGGGAAGTGCGGCAGATATTATAAAAGTAGCGATGGCACGTATCTATCAACGGTTCCAGGCCGAAGGAATACAAGCTAAAATGATCCTACAAGTACATGACGAATTAAATTTCAGCGTTCCTGTCAATGAAAAAGAGCGTGTAGAAGAAATTGTCATCGAAGAAATGGAGAAAGCATACCGCATGCACGTCCCCTTGAAAGCAGATTGCGGATGGGGCAAAAACTGGCTTGAGGCACATTAAACCATCAAGTGGATAAAGGCCACCTCAATAAGGAATTGCTATCTTTTAGATACTAATTGCGCAGGGAGACTCTACCTTATCCAAGGTCTCCGCTTACAAAATAGAAGCAAGTATAGATAATAACATTATTTAACTCATTATCCAGAAAGCTAGAAAAAGGATTCCTTTTTCGACGAAGTGATTCATTCTATATCCGGCAGATTGACTGCCGGATATTTTTTTGTCACCAATCTTGGCAAAAAGCAACCCATCTCCGACCCTACACCTTGACATTTTGACAATCTTTTATCCTTAAAAATGCATAAATACCAAATTAATATGTAGATTTGCAGCGTAAAACCAACACATTTGATAGACAAATGAAAGTATAACTCAAAACTTAAATAGCCATGAAAGCAAAAGTATCTTTAAAAATGTTCGTTTTATCTGCAGCTCTTCTTGTTGTGTCGCTTGCTACTTCTGCACGTAGCTACGACAATCAATTGATTTATAATCCAATCGAAGAGAATGGTATGACAGTAGGACAGACCGTTTACAAAATGGACGGAAACACACTTGCCAACTACATGAAGTACAACTACAAGTACGATGACAATAAACGTATGATTGAAAGCGAAGCCTTAAAGTGGAATAGCAGCAAGGACGAATGGGAAAAAGACCTACGCATCAACTATACGTATGAAGGCAAGACCGTTACTACCAATTATTATAAATGGAACGCTAAAAAACAAGCCTACGTACTAGTACCAGAAATGACCGTTACGATGGATAATACAAATATGTAACATAAACTCTCTCTCATTCTAATATTCTAACAAAAAAGATACGCCGCTTCTGCTGAAGAAGTGGCGTATCGCAATTTATAAGGTCTACATTACAAAACAAAGAAACGTTCTTGCAGTTCTTTCAGATAACTT
Source organism: Bacteroides sp. AM54-2NS (assembly GCF_003602935.1). Taxonomy (NCBI): domain Bacteria; kingdom Pseudomonadati; phylum Bacteroidota; class Bacteroidia; order Bacteroidales; family Bacteroidaceae; genus Bacteroides; species Bacteroides sp. AM54-2NS. Next base: position 184,462 of record NZ_QTMZ01000001.1, on the reverse strand, counting down.
CGAGAAATCATCAGATCGTTTTTATCGTGAAAAGGTGGATAGAGTTGGCAACACTTACCATCAATCATTGCCAAATAATTAACATTTACAATAGCCGATTGGCTAATCTGCACAAAAGCTTGTGAATAACTGATAATATCTTCTGCTTTTGTATTCCGCTTCAAATTCAGGCGAGTCTGATTGAACAAGACTACCTGCCATTGACGCTTGTCTTTCAGATACTCAAAAAAGCCGATTTCTTCCAGGCGTAAAAGCTTGAAACCCGTCACTGTACTAATCATAAACATGCCCTGTTGTGGCATTAATGCACTGATAGAAGAGGCAAAAGAAGGCAAAAGAGGAAGCGAAGCAGAGGTCATCGCCTTCCGGTAACGCTCCATAATCACTTTCAGGTCTTCCGCTTCAAAAGGCTTTAACAGGAAGTCGAAAGCCGACTCACGCAATGCCTGAAGCAAGTATTTATCATAAGAGGTGTAAAACACCACCTTCATATCCCACAAAATATCCTCTCTAATTTCACTTAGCAGGTTAAGCCCCAATGTATCCGGAAGCTCCACATCGAGAAACAATAAATCCGGATGCAACTCCATAATCATCTTTTTACCCTTTGCACCATTCCCTGCAATTCCTTTTACTTCAAATTCACGATAGGGCTCTAACTCGCGGCGCAAAGCATCAATCGCTGTACGTTCATCGTCAACGATGACTACCTTATACTTTTCTTCTGTCTCCATCATAAATCATAAGAAAAACGAAACGGGATATATACCGACACTTCCGTACCGGTTTGTCCATCGCTTCTGTTGGTTATATCAAAACGTATTTTATCACTCTTGTTCTTTGTATTCAGTAATTGAATGGTCTGATACAACACTTTCAATCCTGTACCTGTACCCCGTGTGGCGGAAACTACCTGCGGGAGATACCCGCGTCCGTTGTCGGTAACCGTTATACGAATCCCATTTGTTTCACGGGAAACATATACACTTAGTTCCTTTTTTCCGTCCTTTCCCGCCAGTCCATGCTTAATCGCATTTTCTACCGAAATTTGTACAATCATAGAAGGAATCATGATGCGGGTTGCATCCAATCCGTCCTCCACTGTGACCGTCGCTACAAAATCCTCCCCCACACGTCCGCGCTCCAATTCGATGTATGTACGCACGAAATCCAGTTCGTCTTGCAAAGATACACTCAACTTCTCGGTCAGTTCGAGGCTCCGACGAAGATACTTCACCAGCTCCATCAGATTATGTTTCACCTCTTCCGAGCCGTTAAACTGGTTGATTTCACGTCCCAATACATTAAAAGTGAAATGAGGAGAAATACGGCTCCGCAAGTTCTCCATGCGAACCCGGTTGATTTGCTGGAAGAAACGCTGACGAAGAAACTCCCTCTTTTTACGCATATACCAGACAACCACCACTACTCCCGCCACAAGCAGCACGCAGACAAGCACCCAGATAAATACGCTCAATTTGAGCACCCTCATCTCTCCTGCCTGTCGCTGAATCTGCATTTCTTTACGAAGCACGATTGTATCTTGCCGGTAGCGCATATCCAGTTCGGCAACACGCATCTGTACTCGTTCGCTACGAATGGAATCATCCAGATGACAATCGCGTTTCAGATACTCATAGGCATGACGGTAATCACCAATCTGTTCAAAATAATGTTGTAGATACTGATTGCGTATAGTCAGCATATTGGCGTCAAGATGACCGACAGGAGCAGTCCGGGCAATCATTGTTTTCGCTTGAGCTATATTTCCTTTCTTCAATGCCAGTTCAATCATCTGGGTTTCGATGTAATGTACGGCCGAGTTATGCTGTATATCGGAGAAGAATCGATAACTCTCGTCCAGACAGACCTGTGCGGAGTCCAGTTTGTCAGTCAGCAGGTACAATTCTCCCAGGTTTACTTTGATAAAATTCTGTTCAAACACCATCTGCGGATAAGAAGAGACAAGCACATTGGCCCTGCGCATATACTTCAAAGCTCCTGATAGTCTTTCCGGTAATAATAATGATTACCGCGATTGTTGAGATAAGTCCATCGTTCGCTCACGTTCATCTCATCGAAATACTGTCCGGCCAATTCATAGTAATGATTGGATAAATCGAAATCCCGCAGTTCCATATAGGTTTGCCCTAATCCGTAGTAGACAGGGAATTTCGCGTGCTCGGACAAGTTTAGCGAATCACAGAGAAACAGGGCACGACGATAATACGAAGCAGTGTGTGCCAAGTCACTGCGATGCAGGTAGGCATCAGCAGTATTGATACAAATATCCGGGAGCAGGTGCAGTTTCTTTCCTCTCAGACGATATTCGTAGGCTTTCTTATAGTCGGTAATTGCAGAATCAGGGCGGTTCAGTTGCATCCACACGTTGCCTTCGATATTATAAACATCGGATAATACATCATTCCATTGGGGAGATTGGAGAGATTGGGAAGCATTGCGGGAAAATTCCTTTACCCGACGGTTGTAATAGAGTATAGAATCAAAATCGGAAGAGACAAAGAATGTTTTCCCATAAAGGGCAAGCAGACGATAATAGACCTGGGAATCTTGCGTCTGTGTCAGTGCGTCAAGCACCTGTGAGCGGGAATAATGCACATTGGAAAACAAAGAATCCTGTACACGAACTTCCAGAGAATCAACCAACACCTGTTCGCACGAAGAGTTATTGCGGTGTCTATCAGCATATCCGCAACTCAACAACATCAACAACCCCAACAGTCCAAATAGTTTCATAGCAGTCTTCTGATTCATCAGTCCCCTTATTCATGTCATGTTTTGAATGTGACAAAAATACATTATTTATCCTGAATCCCAGCGAATTTTATTATTTTTTTTAATACCTTTGTGCCCATATAAATATGAGTAACTGACCTAATGAGTCCACTGAACTTCACCCACATTTTGACACAGGCAGTCGATGAGCTATCGGAAAGCGAATCTTATAAAGGACTGTTTCATCAGCACAAAGATGGCGAACCACTGCCCTCTGCTAAAGTATTGTATGAAATTATTGAGCTTTCACGCTCCATTCTCTTCCCCGGATACTACGGAAATTCTACTATTAACAGCCGGACAATTAATTATCACATCGGCGTCAACATTGAAAAATTGTTTGACTTACTTTGTGAGCAAATCCTGGCCGGATTGTGTTTTAGCACTTCCATAGAGGGGAAATGCAACGTCTGCTCCGACTCGAAACGAGAAGAGGCTGCACGTCTTGCTGCTAAATTCATCAGTAAGCTACCTGCCATGAGAAGAATATTGGCAACCGATGTAGAAGCCGCCTATAACGGCGACCCGGCTGCCGAAAGTTATGGAGAGGTAATTTTCTGCTATCCGGCCATTAAAGCGATCAGCAATTACCGTATCGCGCATGAACTGCTGGAACTGGGTGTTCCTTTGATTCCCCGCATCATCACGGAGATGGCGCATAGCGAAACGGGAATTGATATCCATCCGGCCGCAAAGATTGGCACTCACTTCACTATCGACCATGGTACAGGTGTCGTTATCGGTGCCACGAGTATTATCGGAAATAACGTCAAGCTATATCAGGGCGTCACACTGGGAGCCAAGAGTTTCCCGCTGGATGCCGACGGAAAACCAATCAAGGGAATCCCCCGCCATCCGATCCTGGAAGACAATGTGATTGTTTATTCCAACGCCACTATTTTGGGAAGAATCACCATCGGACGTGACGCAACCGTAGGCGGTAATATCTGGGTAACGGAGAATGTTCCTGCAGGAGCAAGAATCGTACAAACTAAAGCAAAAAAATAAAATCAAAAGAATCTATATGAGCGAACAATTCGAGATGATAGCCAAGACTTTCCAGGGACTGGAAGAGATACTTGCAGAAGAACTGACAGCATTAGGAGCCAACGACATTCAAATAGGACGCCGCATGGTTTCATTCACAGGGGATAAACGTATGATGTATAAGGCGAATTTTTGCCTTCGCACCGCCATCCGTATCCTGAAACCAATTAAAAACTTTACAGCCAAAGATGCCGATGAGGTTTATAATCAAATACAGGCTATTCCATGGGAAGAATATCTCGATGTGAACAAGACGTTCGCTATCGATGCAGTAGTATTCAGCGATGAGTTCCGCCATTCGAAATTCGTTTCGTATAAGGTGAAAGATGCGATTGTGGATTATTTCCGTGATAAAACAGGAAAACGTCCGTCGGTACGTATCAACAATCCGGATGTACTTCTGAATATTCATATTGCACAGACTACCTGTACGTTGTCTTTGGACTCGTCCGGAGAATCACTTCACCGTCGCGGTTATCGCCAGGAAGCAGTAGAAGCCCCGTTAAATGAGGTATTGGCTGCCGGCATGATTCTAATGACCGGATGGCGAGGAGAGTGTGATTTGATCGACCCGATGTGTGGTTCGGGTACTATCCCTGTCGAAGCGGCACTGATTGCTAAGAATATCGCTCCGGGAGTATTCCGTAAAGGATTTGCTTTTGAGAAATGGGTAGATTTCGATGCGGATATGTTCGATGAGATTTACAATGATGACAGTCAGGAGCGCGAATTTGCTCATAAGATTTACGGATACGATAACAATCCGAAAGCTAATGAGATTGCGACTCATAATATAAAAGCTGCCGGTGTATCGAAAGACATCGTGTTGAAGCTGCAGCCGTTCCAGCAGTTTGAACAGCCGCAGGAGAAGTCGATTATCATCACTAACCCGCCATACGGTGAACGTATTTCCACTAATGATTTGCTTGGACTTTATCAGATGATCGGTGAACGTCTGAAACATGCGTTTGTAGGAAACGAGGCATGGGTGCTTTCTTATCGGGAAGAGTGTTTCGACCAGATTGGTCTGAAAGCAAGTCAGAAAGTTCCTTTGTTCAATGGACCGTTGGAGTGTGAGTTCCGCAAATATGAGATTTTTGACGGAAAATACAAAGAGTTCAAGAGCCAGGAAGAGGGAGAAGAAAAGAAAGAGGCTGAAGGAGAACAGGCTCCAAGATTCAGAGAAAGAAAAGAATTTAAGCCACGCCGCGAAGGTGAGTTCAAACCGCGTCGGGATGGTGAATCCAGACCTCGCAGAGAGGGAGAATACAAGCCGCGCAGAGAAGGTGGTGAGTTCAAAGGTGGTGACAGAGATAGAAAGCCGCGGGGAGAGTTCCGCGGAGGAAGAGATTCGAGAGGCCCGAGAGAGTTTAAAGGAAATCGGGAGCCGAGGATTCCGAAGAAGGAAGAGGAATAAACCATTCTAATTCCAACAATTTATTCACCCTGTAATTCACTAGTTAATAATTAATTAAAAACTTGAAGTTCCAAATTGGAACTTCAAGTTTACATCATAGTTCTAATGTTCAGTCACAAATTGGAACCTGTCTAAAGAAAAAAAGATGGATGATATAGCCATTATAGAAAACAAAATATACGAAATCAGAGGGCAAAAAGTTATGCTTGACTTTGATTTGGCAGAAATGTATGGAGTTGAGACTAAACGCCTCAAAGAACAAGTACGTCGTAATATTGAACGCTTTCCTGCAGAATTCATGTTCGAGCTAACAAAGGAAGAAGTTGCAATTTCAAGGTCGCAAATTGCGACCTTGAAAACAGGACAAGGATATAACATCAAATATCTTCCGTTTGCATTTACTGAATATGGTATAGTTATGTTATCCAGCGTCCTCAAATCCAAGACCGCTGTGGAAGTAAATATCAATATTATCCGTGCTTTTGTACGTATGCGCCAATATCTTCTATCCAATATACCTAAAAAGGAGTTGGAAGAATTAAAACAACGCATCGAATATCTCGAAGAAGATATTACCTCTGATAGGGAAAGTTACGAAAAACAATTTGACGACCTATTTAATGCCTTTGCTAAAATAAGTGTAATTATCCAATCAAGACAGACTCCCTTGGACAGAGTAAAAATAGAAGGATTTAAAAACAATAATAAAGAAAAGAGCAATGAGTAAAATTGGAAAAAGAGCCATGCTTTTATTGTTGGCACTACCAATCGGATTCAATGTTATGGCACAAGAAACCAAAAAGCCGACACTGGAAGAATTGATTCCGGGTGGCGAGAGTTACCGCTATGCAGACAACCTGTACGGACTGCAATGGTGGGGTGACGAATGTATCAAGCCGGGCGTAGATACCCTTTATTCTATCCAACCCAAAACGGGAAAGGAAACAATGGTTATCACTCGTGAACAGATCAACAAAGTGCTTGAAGAGAACAAAGCAGGAAAGTTATCACACCTGTATTCCGTCAGTTTCCCATGGGCCGATAAGCCACAAATGCTATTCAAGATAGCAGGAAAGTTCATTGTATATGATTTCAAGAACAATCAAGTTGTCAGCACTCTCAAACCCAAAGACGGAGCAGATAATGAAGACTATTGCGCAGCCAGTGGAAACGTGGCATACACGATAGGTAACAATCTGTATGTGAACGAAAAAGCGGTAACTAATGAACCCGAAGGCATCGTTTGCGGACAGACTGTACACCGCAATGAATTCGGTATCAACAAAGGCACTTTCTGGAGCCCGAAAGGCAACCTGCTCGCTTTCTACCGCATGGACGAGAGCATGGTGACACAATACCCGCTTGTAGACATCACTGCACGCGTAGGCGAAGTGAACAATGTACGTTATCCGATGGCAGGAATGACGAGTCATCAGGTAAAAGTGGGTATTTACAACCCTGCTACCGGTAAAAGCATTTATCTGAACGCAGGTGATCCCACAGACCGTTATTTCACCAATATCAGCTGGTCACCGGATGAAAAAAGCCTCTACCTGATTGAAGTAAACCGTGACCAGAACCACGCCAAACTTTGCCAGTACAACGCAGAAACAGGAGAGCCGATGGGCGTTCTCTACGAAGAAATGCATCCTAAATACGTGGAGCCACAAAACGCAATCGTATTTTTGCCGTGGGACCCTACCAAGTTCATCTATCAAAGTCAGCGTGACGGCTACAATCATCTTTATCTCTTTGATGCCGATGCAGCTAACATGAAAGGTGAAACTTATAACAGCGCCAACGGTGGTACTTATTTCCAGGCCGGCAAAGTCAAACAACTGACCAAAGGCAACTGGCTGGTCAGCGACGTCCTAGGATTCAACACAAAGCGTAAAGAAATCATCTTCACAGCCGTAGAAGGCTTGAGAAGCGGACATTTCGCTGTAAACGTGAGCAATGGAAAAATAAGCCAACCGTTCGAGAACTGCAAAGAAAGCGAACATAGCGGCATGCTTAGCGCTTCCGGCACTTATCTTATCGACCGTTATTCAACAAAAGACCAGCCTCGCATCATCAACCTGGTAGACACCAAAAACTTCAAAGAAACAGCCAATCTGCTGACTGCTGAAAGCCCTTACGAAGGCTACCAAATGCCAAGCATCGAAACCGGAACAATCAAAGCGGCAGACGGCACCACCGACCTGCATTATCGCCTGATGAAACCGGCCAACTTTGACCCGGCCAAGAAATATCCCGTCATCGTATACGTCTACGGAGGTCCTCACGCGCAATGTGTCACCGGAGGATGGCAGAACGGCGCACGTGGATGGGACACATACATGGCAGGTAAAGGCTATATCATGTTTACCATCGACAATCGTGGCAGCAGCAACCGTGGACTGGCATTTGAAAATGCCACCTTCCGCCGTCTTGGCATCGAAGAAGGTAAAGACCAGGTAAAAGGTGTTGAATTCCTGAAATCCCTCCCCTACGTAGACAGCGAACGCATCGGCGTACACGGATGGAGCTTCGGAGGACACATGACTACCGCCTTGATGCTTCGTTACCCGGAAATATTCAAAGTAGGCGTTGCCGGAGGCCCGGTAATCGACTGGGGGTATTATGAAGTGATGTACGGCGAACGCTATATGGATACACCGGAAAGCAACCCGGAAGGCTACAAAGAATGTAATCTGAAAAACCTTGCCGGCCAACTGAAAGGTCACCTATTGATTATTCACGACGACCACGACGACACCTGCGTGCCACAGCACACCCTGTCGTTCATGAAAGCCTGTGTAGATGCCCGCACTTATCCCGACCTGTTTATCTACCCGTGCCACAAGCACAACGTAGCAGGACGCGACCGTGTACATCTGCATGAGAAAATCACCCGGTACTTTGAGCAGAACTTATAAAACTGACAAAGACACCACCGTATCCATACAAATCATAGATAACAGTATAAATCCATAACAATACAAAGATGAAGATATTATTACTAGGCTCGGGCGGCCGCGAACATGCACTGGCATGGAAAATTGCCCAAAGTCCGAAAGTTGAAAAACTATACATTGCTCCGGGAAATGCCGGAACAACTGCCGTAGGCGAGAATGTCAACATCAAAGCAACCGATTTTGAAGCAATCAGTGCTTTTGCTCTAAAAGAGAACATCCAAATGATAGTAGTAGGCCCCGAAGATCCGTTGGTAAAAGGATCTACGATTACTTCCAAAACCGTCCGGAGCTAAAGCATATTGCCGTGATCGGTCCTTCGGCTCAAGGAGCGCAACTGGAAGGCAGCAAGGAGTTTGCCAAAGGCTTCATGATGCGCCACAACATCCCGACAGCCCGCTACAAAAGCATCACTTCCGAAAACCTCGAAGAGGGCCTCGCTTTCCTCGAAACGTTGGAAGCTCCCTACGTATTGAAGGCTGATGGCCTTTGTGCCGGGAAAGGAGTTCTCATCCTTCCTACGCTGGATGAAGCGAAAAAAGAACTGAAAGAAATGCTCGGCGGCATGTTCGGTTCCGCATCGGCAACCGTTGTAATTGAAGAATTCTTGAGCGGTATCGAGTGCTCTGTATTCGTACTGACAGACGGAGACAACTACAAAGTCCTCCCTGTAGCGAAAGACTACAAACGTATCGGTGAAGGCGACAAAGGATTGAATACAGGCGGTATGGGTAGCGTTACTCCGGTTCCGTTTGCTGATGAAGTATATATGGAGAAAGTACGCACACGCATCATCGAACCGACCATCAATGGTCTGAAAGAAGAAAAGATCACCTACAAAGGTTTCATCTTCCTCGGTCTTATCAAGGTGAAAGGCGAGCCGATGGTTATCGAATACAACGTCCGCATGGGCGACCCGGAAACAGAAAGCGTAATGTTGCGCATCCAAAGCGACTTCGTAGAGTTGCTTGAAGGCACAGCGGCAGGCAATCTGAACGAGAAAACACTGGTGATGGACCCACGTTCGGCCGGCTGCGTCATTCTTGTCAGCGGCGGTTACCCCGAAGCCTACGAAAAAGGATTCCCTATCAGCGGACTGGAACAGGCTGCCGCCACCGACAGCATCATCTTCCATGCCGGAACAGCCATGAAAGACGGACAAGTGGTGACGAACGGAGGACGTGTGATTGCCGTTTGCTCTTACGGTGCAACGAAAGAAGAAGCACTGGCACAGAGCTACAAAGTGGCAGACATGATCGACTTCGACAAGAAGTATTTCCGCCGCGACATCGGATTCGATTTGTAAGAAACAACCTGAATGATACGCCACGGCAGGCATAAATCCCCTATTTGCACGGCATATAGATCCTACAAAGCGATGATATATGCCCGCCGGGCAGCAAAAGAACTGACAGACCAATGAGAAATAAAAGACTACAAAGTCAAGTGACGGCAGGACGGTGGACCCTGCCTGCCGTTATCTTTATCTGCGCCCTATGCTGGGTGTTGACTTACTTTTTATTTCCCGACTCCATAGCCTCAACAACACCCAAGGAGAGCTCTTCTTTCTTGCAATCCACCCGCGATTTACTGCTTCCGGGATGGGCAGAACGAATTGTCAGCTTCCTGGTTTACGCAATCATCGGCTACTTTCTAATAGAATTGAACAACCAGTTCAGCATTATCCGCATGAGGGCTTCCATGCAGACAGCTATTTATTTCCTGCTGGTCACCGTCTGCCCGGGAATGCATTTACTATACATAGGAGACATTGTCGCCCTCGGTTCTCTTATTTCCATTTATTTTCTGTTTAAAAGCTATCAGCAAGCTCAAGCTGCGGGCTATCTATTCTATTCCTTCTTCTTTATCGGAGCGGGAAGTATTCTTTTCCCACAGCTCACCATCCTCTCGGTGCTTTGGTTGCTCGAAGCCTACCGTTTCCAGTCGCTCACTCCGCGTAGTTTCTGCGGCGCGCTGCTCGGATGGATGCTGCCCTACTGGATGCTGTTCGGACACGCCTTCTTCTATAACGAGATGGAGTTGTTCTACCGCCCTTTCAACCAGCTATTAGCTTTCGGAGAAGTCTTTAACTTACAAATCCTTCAACCCTGGGAATTGGCTATACTGGGCTATCTGCTCGTGATGTTTATCGTCAGTGCTGTCCATTGCATCGCTGCCGGATTTGAGGATAAGATACGCACACGTGCCTATCTCCAGTTTTTGATAGACCTGACGCTCTTCCTGTTCCTGCTGATTGCCTTGCAACCGATATATTGCAGTGCCCTGCTGCCTTTGCTTATCATAAACAACAGCATCCTGATCGGGCATTTCTTTGTACTGACCAATAGTAAAAGTTCGAATGTGTTCTTTATCATTTCATTGGTCGGCCTCATCCTCTTATTTGCTTTTAATATATGGACGCTTTTGTAGATTCAATGATACAACTCCTCATAGAATGGGGACTTCCGGGATTATTCATCTCGGCTTTATTGGCTGGGAGCATCGTGCCTTTCAGTTCCGAACTGGTACTGGTGGCATTGGTGAAACTCGGCTTGCCCCCGATAGCCTGTCTGATATCCGCCACTCTGGGCAATACAGTGGGCGGAATGACCTGTTACTACATGGGGCGCCTGGGCAAAATTAGCTGGATTGAGAAATACTTCAAGGTAAAGAAAGAAAAGGTAGACAAAATGGTGAAATTCCTGCAAGGGAAAGGGGCATTGATGGCATTCTTCACCTTTCTTCCTGCCATTGGAGAGGTGATCGCCATTGCACTGGGATTTATGCGAAGCAACACATGGCTTACTATTGTTTCCATGTTTGTCGGCAAACTGATACGTTATATCCTTCTCCTGTATGTGCTCGAAAGTGCCTGGGATGCTATGGCGGGGTAGAGGCCTTTTTTAAGTATTAAGTATTAGGTATTAAGTATTAAAGATTGAGTGATGGAAAGAATAATTGAGAGAACCGATGACGGGAGCGCTACTCTGTTTGTTCCGGAATTGAATGAACATTATCATTCGACGAAAGGGGCACGCACGGAGTCTCAACATATATTCATCGATATGGGGCTGAAAGCCTCTCCTGCCGCTACTCCACGTGTTCTTGAAATTGGTTTCGGGACAGGACTCAACGCTTGGCTCACCCTTGAAGAAGCGGAAAGAAGCAGACGAAATATACACTATACAGGGTTGGAACTCTATCCACTAGACTGGCAGACAGTAGAACAGCTAGGATATATCTCCAGCGATGAACAGCTTACCATACATCGGAAGCAAACAACAATCAATGAGCAATTTACCCCGAATGAAGAAGAACAACAATCGGCTATCGAATTGTTTAAGCAGCTTCATACATCGCCCTGGGAAAAAGACGTGCAGCTTACACCGCACTTCACCTTACGAAAAATAGAAACGGACGTGAATAAGTGGAGAGTTGAGAACTCTCCATTTAACCTAGTCTATTTCGACGCCTTCGCCCCGGAAAAGCAACCGGAAATGTGGTCGCAAGAACTATTCAACCGCCTCTATGTTTTATTAGATAGAGACGGAATTCTGACTACCTACTGTGCCAAAGGTGTAGTACGCCGAATGTTGCAGACAGCCGGATTCACAGTAGAACGCCTCCCCGGACCTCCGGGTGGTAAACGGGAAATATTACGGGCCCGGAAACAAGAGTAGAAACAAGATAAGATTGAAACCCCGAAACAGAAAAAATCATGAAACAACAACTAAAAGATATGAGAACACTTTTCCTTCTTGGTACCTGCCTCCTGATAGCAGCCTGCACAGGACGTTCCTCCCAAGCAAGTAACGATGACGAGACAAAGCCGGTGATAACCGTCACACTGGAACCGCAACGTTATTTCACCGAGGCTATTGCCGGAGATAAATTCAAAGTAGTCAGCATGGTGCCCAAAGGTTCCAGTCCGGAGACATACGATCCTATCCCCCAGCAACTTGTTTCTTTAGGAGACAGCAAAGCCTATTTCCGCATCGGGTACATCGGTTTCGAACAAACCTGGATGGACCGCCTAATGAACAACACTCCCCATATCCAAGTGTTCGACACCTCGAAAGGAATCGACCTCATACTCAATAATGATGACCATGGCCATGCCCACGGCCACAACAGTCACGACGGCCATATCCACGCCGTAGAGCCACACGTATGGAATTCTACCAGTAATGCTTTAATCATCGCCGGAAACACCTACAAAGCCCTTAGCCAACTGGATAAAGCAAACGAACCATATTATAGAAACCGTTACGACTCTCTCTGTCAGCGCATCCAGCACACCGACAGCCTGATTCGCCGGCAACTCTCCACCCCCGAAGCAGCCAAAGCTTCATGATTTATCATCCGGCTCTCTCCTACTTCGCCCGCGACTACGGATTGCATCAAATTTCAATCGAAGAAGGAGGCAAAGAACCCTCTCCCGCTCATCTGAAAGACCTGATAGACGTCTGTCAGGCGGAAAATGTAGGCGTTATCTTCGTTCAACCGGAGTTTGACAAACGCAATGCGGAAACCATCGCGCAGCAAACCGGAACGAAAGTGGTCCCTATCAACCGTTAAGTTATGACTGGGAGGAAGAAATGCTGAATGTAGCCAAGGCCCTTGCGCCGCAAGCTGCCACCAAATAAACGTATAAAGAAAGAACCAATCAAGCCCTTTCCAATGATGAAACCGATAATCGAAATAAAGAATCTTTCCGCCGGATATGACGGTCGCACTGTTCTCCACGATGTTAATCTAAGCATCTACGAACGGGATTTTCTAGGTATTATAGGTCCGAACGGAGGCGGCAAAACAACGCTTATAAAGTGCATCCTCGGTTTATTGAAACCAACCGGAGGGGAAATTATATTCCATACTCCCGAGAAGGCTCCCATAAGAACATCTACGGAAGGAACTTCGACAGAAACATCTGCCAAAAACTCCCACCAAAGTTCTTCCGCGAAATCCCAGCTTTTCCTCGGTTACCTACCGCAATATAGCACCATAGACCGAAAGTTCCCTATTTCCGTGGAAGAAGTGATCCTGTCCGGATTGAGCATACAGAAGTCGCTCACCTCCCGGTTCACTCCCGAACAGAGAGAGAAAGGCAAACAGATTATCGCCCGCATGGGGCTTGAAGGGCTTGAAAGCCGCTCTATCGGACAATTAAGCGGTGGACAACTGCAACGTGCCCTGTTAGGACGTGCCATCATCTCGGACCCTGCAGTGCTGATTCTCGATGAACCCAGCACGTATATCGACAAGCGTTTCGAAGCACGCCTTTATGAGTTATTGGCTGAAATCAATAAAGAATGTGCCATTATCCTTGTCAGTCACGACATCGGCACTGTATTGCAACAGGTAAAATCCATCGCTTGCGTCAACGAAACGCTGGATTACCATCCGGACACGGGTGTCACTACCGAATGGCTGGAAAGAAACTTCAACTGCCCCATCGAGCTATTGGGACACGGCACACTACCTCATCGGGTTTTAGGAGAACATCATCACCATCATTAAAGGATACACATATTCAATATCCCAAGCATATATATACAGCAACCCAAGTATTAATACCTGAAATCTCAACCATTAACAGCTGATATTACAAGTGTTAACACCTAACGGCCAAGCTATTAATAGTAAACTTCCGTTGTATTAATAGTAAACTTGTTCTTCTCTAACAGGAAAGTTATGCTTGACTAAGGATAATCTATAAACGCAAGTTACGTTTATAAAATGCAAGCTTTGTTTTTATAATTGCAAGCTTCATTTATAAAAACAAAACTTGCAATTATAGTTTATGACTAATGAAAAGGAAGTTTGTTATTAAGGCAAAAGAAGTTCACTAACAGGATAAAGGAAGTTTATCTCTAATACACCAGAGCTTATTTATTAAAGGACTAAAAATAATTTCCTTACTTGCCAACACACAAGTTCCCGCCTTCCGGAAGAGTGAAAGAGATAGTAAATCACCCCTCCGTTACTTAATATTTCTTACTTTCTTCCTCATTATCCTTACAAATCACTATCTTTGCGACCTCATAATTTGTTTTTAACGAATAAACTACGATAGTGCTAATGAAACAGTACAGAACCGTAAACAACCTTATGGGTTGGCTTACATTCATCATTGCGGCAACCGTCTACTGCCTGACAATAGAACCGACCGCAAGTTTCTGGGATTGCCCGGAGTTCATAACCACCGGCTATAAACTGGAAGTCGGACACCCGCCCGGCGCGCCTTTCTTCATGCTAGTGGCGAATCTGTTTTCTCAATTTGCTTCCGACGTAACAACTGTTGCTAAAATGGTGAATTACATGAGTGCCTCATGAGTGGCGCCTGTATCCTGTTCCTTTTCTGGAGCATCACCCATCTGGTACGCAAACTGATTATCACTGACGAAAACAATATCACCAAAGGACAGCTTATCACAGTGATGGGTAGCGGACTGATCGGTGCACTGGTTTATACATTCAGTGACACATTCTGGTTCTCGGCCGTGGAAGGTGAAGTATATGCCTTCTCCTCCCTGTTTACCGCTGTTGTTTTCTGGTTGATTCTGAAATGGGAAGACGTAGCCGACCAGCCGCACAGCGACCGTTGGATTATCCTCATCGCCTATCTGACCGGATTGAGTATCGGTGTGCACTTATTGAACTTGCTTTGTCTGCCTGCCATCGTATTGGTATACTACTACAAAAAAACGCCGAATGCTACCGCCAAAGGTTCGTTAATAGCGCTATTAGGTTCAATGGTGCTCGTTGCAGCCGTGCTTTACGGCATCGTACCGGGTATCGTGAAAGTAGGCGGCTGGTTTGAACTGTTGTTCGTCAACGGACTCGGAATGTCATTCAATTCGGGCGTAGTGGTTTATATCATTCTGCTTGCGGCCGCTCTGATCTGGGGTGTATACGAAAGTTACACCGAAAAGAACAAAGCGCGCATGGCTATCTCCTTTATCCTGACGATCGCTTTGCTGGGTATCCCATTCTACGGACACGGAGCCAGCAGTATCATCATCGGTATTTTGGTTATTGCCGCACTGGGACTTTATCTTGCTCCGAGTGTACAGGCTAAAATCAAAGAGAGATGGCGTATCACCGCCCGCACCATGAACACAGCCTTGCTGTGCACCATGATGATCGTAATCGGGTATTCTTCTTACGCACTGATCGTTATCCGTTCTACTGCCAACACTCCGATGGACCAAAACTCACCGGAGGATATATTCACCCTAGGCGAATACCTCGGCCGTGAACAATACGGAACCCGTCCGCTCTTCTACGGTCCTGCTTTCTCTTCGAAAGTGGCACTCGACGTAAAAGACGGCTATTGTATTCCGCGCCAGTCGGAAGCAGGAAGCAAGTTTGTCCGCAAGGAAAAGACTTCTCCCGACGAAAAAGACTCTTATATCGAACTTCCCGGACGTGTGGAATACGAATATGCGCAGAATATGTTTTTCCCGCGTATGTACAGCTCGTCACACGCACCACTCTACAAGCAATGGGTAGACATCAAAGGACACGACGTTCCTTACGACCAGTGCGGAGAAATGGTAATGGTGAACATGCCTAACCAATGGGAAAATATCAAGTTCTTCTTCTCCTACCAGTTGAACTTCATGTACTGGCGTTATTTCATGTGGAACTTTGCCGGACGGCAGAACGACATACAGGGTAGCGGAGAAATTGAACACGGCAACTGGATCACCGGTATTCCGTTTATCGACAACTTACTGGTAGGTAATCAGGAACTGCTTCCGCAGGATCTCAAAAACAATAAAGGACACAACGTATTCTACTGTCTGCCGCTGATTCTCGGCTTAATCGGACTCTTCTGGCAGGCTTATCATAGCCAGCGGGGTATCCAGCAATTCTGGGTGGTCTTCTTCCTGTTCTTCATGACAGGTATCGCTATCGTGCTCTACCTCAACCAAACCCCTGCACAGCCCCGTGAACGAGATTACGCGTATGCCGGTTCATTCTACGCCTTTGCCATCTGGGTAGGTATGGGAGTGGCAGGTATCATCCGTATGCTGCGAGAATACTGTAAGATGCAGGAACTTCCGGCAGCCGTATTGGCTTCAGTGCTCTGTTTGTTCGTCCCTATCCAAATGGCGGGACAGACTTGGGATGACCACGACCGTAGCGGACGCTTCGTTGCCCGCGACTTCGGACAGAACTACCTGATGACCTTACAGGAAAAAGGAAATCCGATTATCTATACCAATGGTGATAATGATACTTTCCCATTGTGGTACAACCAGGAAACAGAAGGCTTCCGTACAGATGCTCGCACCTGTAACCTAAGTTACTTGCAAACAGACTGGTATATCGACCAAATGAAACGTCCGGCCTACGATTCCCCGTCGCTTCCTATCACTTGGGACCGTGTGGAATATGTGGAAGGACAAAATGAATATATCCCTATCCATACGGAAATGAAGGCCTTCATCGACAGCTATTTCAAACAGGCAAACGAACTGGCTGCACAGGGAGACACTACCATATTATCACTCGTTCACTCCATTTTCGGTGAGAATCCATACGAATTGAAGGAAATCATCAACCGCTGGATGCTCGGTAAGAACGACCAGTTGAAAGAGCTTCTCAAAAAGACTGGAAAAGATATCCAACTGCCGCTTATCCCTACGGACAGCATCGTAATGAAGGTGGACAAAGAAGCCGTACGCCGCTCCGGCATGAAGATACCGGAAGCTCTGGGCGACTCTATCCCCGAATACATGACAATCACCCTTAGAGACGCCAACGGCAACCCGAAACGCGCCCTCTACAAGAGTGAACTGATGATGCTCGAAATGCTTGCCAATGCCAACTGGGAACGTCCTATCTATATGGCAATCACCGTAGGAAGCGAAAACCATCTGGGTATGGGTAACCACTTTATGCAGGAAGGTCTTGCCTACCGTTTCACTCCGTTTGATACAGACAAACTGGACAGCAAGATTGACAGCGAAAAGATGTACGACAATCTGATGAACAAGTTCAAGTTCGGCGGTATCGACAAACCGGGTATCTATATCGACGAGAACGTGATGCGTATGTGCTACACGCACCGCCGTATCTTCACGCAACTCGTAGGCCAGCTTATCAAAGAAGGCAAGAAGGATAAGGCACTCGCCGCACTCGACTACGCCGAAAAGATGATTCCGTCATACAACGTACCGTACGACTGGGCAAACGGCGCCTTCCAAATGGCAGAATCTTATTACCAACTGGGACAGAACGAGAAAGCCAACAAGATCATCGACGAGCTTGCCAACAAATCGCTCGAATACATGATCTGGTATCTTAGCCTGAACGATAACCAGCTTGCCATCGCCGGCGAAAACTTCGTGTACAACGCCAGCTTGCTTGACGCCGAAGTCCGCTTAATGGAAAAATACAAATCAGAAGAACTCGCGAAACATTACTCCACGCAACTCGACCAACTTTATAACGAGTACGTGACAAGAATGAAAGGGAAATAAATAGTAAGTATTAAGTATCAGGTATTAAGTATTACCATAGGCTTCCGACATGTTTTCCGCATGGATAATACTTAATACTTATTACTTAATACTTGTTTAACACAGACTCTCATGTTTATAGAACAACCACCTTGGCTTTTCCGGGCGTTGTATCCACAAGCTATCTTCCGGATGGATCCGAATGAACGGGCAGTCTATCTGACTTTTGACGACGGTCCCATCCCTGAAGTAACTCCCTGGGTACTGGAAGTATTGGAAAAGCATCATATTAAAGCTACCTTCTTTATGGTAGGCGACAATATACGCAAGCACCCGGATGAATACCGGATGGTGGTAGAACACGGACACCGCATCGGTAACCATACCTTCAACCACATCCGTGGATTTGAATATTCTAATCCGGATTACCTCGCAAACGCCAGAAAGGTAGACGAAATTATCCATTCCGATCTCTTCCGTCCGCCACACGGACACATGGGGTTCCGGCAGTATTATACCTTGCGCTATCATTACCGCATTATCATGTGGGATCTCGTAACTCGTGATTATAGTAAACGGATGCGCCCGGAACAGGTATTGAACAATGTGAAGCGCTATGCACGCAACGGTTCCATCATCACTTTCCATGATTCGCTGAAGTCTTGGAATAACGGTAACCTGCAATATGCACTTCCTCGTGCCATTGAGTTCCTGAAAAAGGAAGGGTATGAGTTCAAGGTGTTATAGAAAGTCTCCAATGAGCCAAAAAGCTCCCTGATAAGAAGATAAAAATATAAGCCGAGGTCTTGCGCCCCGGCTTTTGTAGTTTAAGGCCTGTTTCGTGCCCGAAATTGGGAGATCACTCCTCTTTCTTATAAGATGTCAGTACAAGCGCATTTCGCCCGGCAAAGGGGAAAAAGAGGGCAAAATAACCGGTATTCAAAAAGTTTCTGATTCACATTACCCTTTCCATCCGTATTTTTTTATACATTTGCAACGGTCTCTTCCGCAGAAAGCCTCCGGGTGGCGAGGGAGAGATGTTTATATTGAGAAGACGTTTACAAGCGTTTGTCATTTATGTTCAAAACTTCGCAAACTTTGACCTATCGGAATGACTAACAGCAACAAAGACGTCCTCCTGATGTGTATTTATATACATCCGTGCCTCACTTTGATAAACAAAGGGGGGCTACGGGTGTTGTACATATCGGCGTGGGCTTTCTGCGTTGTTCGTTCCCGATAATTGGCATTGCGAAGGCCTTGAACATGGAACGGACGAAGGTGAGAGATTCCCACGCCATTTCTATATATTCCTGTCAATAATAGATTGAATTGTCCGCCCAACGGGAGTCCGGGGGACACACATAAGCAGAATAGGCACATGATTCATGCAGGACAACTTATTGAACGCACGCTTCACGAACAGGGACGCACCGTCACCTGGTTCGCTACCCAACTATGCTGCACACGCCCCAATGTTTACAAGATATTCCGGAAAGAGAATATTGACATCCACCTGCTCTGGCGCATCTCCTACATCCTCGGCCACGATTTCTTCCGCGATCTGTCTGACAGTATCAACACCGGAAACTTCCCCAGTGTATCCAAATAGGATACAATTCCGTATCGTTCTTGGAACTATGTTTTCACCCGGTAGTATACTCCTTTCGCATACCTTTGCAGGCATATTAACATATAATCACAAAAGGACATGAAAACGAAAAAACTATTTCTGATTATTGCTCTGGTTATCGGTTGTGCCGTCGGAGCCCATGCGCAAAAGACGGTCTTCAAGTTTCGCGACGCACAGGCACGTGCAGGCGATGCAGTTACTGAAGTTTGTGTCAAACCTACAGTTGTCGAGGTGAAAATACTGGAAGATAAGGGACGGATCAAGGATGAATGGACACTAAGCAAAGAGGAAGTGGAAATCGCCATGAAAGGAGAACTTGACAACATCCGTGCATGGGGGACGTATCTGTCCACCATCAAATATAACTGCGATGTCATCATGGGAGCCACTTTCAAAGTGGAAGATAATGAAAAAACAGGTGGGTACACGGTTACGGTGGTAGGTTATCCCGGAATCTTCGTCAACTGGCATCCGGCCACTAAGGACGATTACGAATGGATTCGCCTACAGAAGTTGTCACCCACAGATGGAAAAAGCCAGATAGCGCCCGTCGTTAAGAATAAGAATTAATCACTAAAATATCAATAACAATGAAAAAAGTATTATCAATGGTTGCCGCACTTTTACTGTGCGTAGGAGCTCAAGCACAAATCGTATCATCCAGAAGTGCAATCGTCAAAACTGAAAAGCAAGCCAGCAGCACACAATGGTTCTTACGTGCAGGCCTGAATATCATGAACTTCTCCGGTGACGGAGCCGAAGGAGCTGATTCAAACATCGGATATAATGCTACATTTGGCTATCAGAAGCCTTTAGGCAGTACAGGAGGATACTGGGGGATGGAGTTTGGACTTGGTTCCCGTGGTTTCAAAGTGGACGACACGAAATGTATGGCTCACAACATACAATATTCTCCGTTCACATTCGGATGGAAATTTGCTGTGGCGGACAACGTCCGTATCGACCCGCATGTAGGAGTCTTCGCTAGTTACGATTACACAAGCAAAATGAAAGAAGATGGAGAAAGCATCAGTTGGGGTGATTATGCAGATTATATGGAGGTTGACTACAATCATTTTGATGCAGGTATGAATATCGGCGTAGGAGTCTGGTATGACCGTTTCAATCTAGATCTTACCTATCAACGCGGATTTATAGATGCATTCAGCGATGCCGACGGATTCAAGACCAGTAACTTTATGATTCGTCTGGGTATTGCCTTCTAAGGACAACCAAACCTCAATAAACCATATTATTTATTCAGCGTCCACGATCTTTTCTTTTCACAAAAAGGGCCGTGGATGCTGTTTTCTTAAAAAGAACGGAATATGATGACCAAACGACAATTTCTGGTAATCTTGTATCTACTGGTAGGAATTATCCCACTAACAGCACAGACCTTCACCGAACAGAAAAAGAACTATCCTGTCAGTGCAGACGGCAATAAATATGTGGTCAGCGGATTTACCCCTTTCAGCGATATGCAAGACGAAAACATCTACGCTAATGTACTGCTATGGATCGTCAAGAATGTCTGTCCACAGTTACGGGAAGGAATAACGGAGGTCAACGTACCGGCTAAAAACTTCAGTTGCGATCTGATACTTGCCTCGCAGGCAGACTCAAATCAAAAGAATACTTACTATTGCAAAGCCCTGTTTCAAGTAAAGGACGGTAAACTGGTTTATTATCTTTCCAATATACGGATAGAGTCATCAGCAGTGATAATGAAAAAAATCACTCCTATGGAGAAGCTACAACCGGACAAGAAAGCATCTCACAAAGAAATCATGGATGATTTCGTACAGGTTGAATCGCAAGTATTGAACAAAATGTTCGACTTCATCATAACGAACCAGCTTTCACCGATTACTCATTGGAATGAAATCAACATCAACAAGCCGGTGAAAGGCATGACGGAAGATGAATGTCTACTGGCTTTCGGCAAACCGCAGACTATTCAAGAATCAAATGGAGAAGTGCAATGGATGTATTCCAGCTCGTTCTACCTGTTCTTCAAGAACGGACATGTGGAAACTATTATCAAATAGAGTCTAAAAAACGAATCCTCTCAAAATCAAACAATTAAAACAATTTATTATGAAAACAATCTGGAAAGCAACTGTTTGCATAGTTGCAGTATTACTGTCGTTCAGCATTTATTCCTGTGGCGACGACGACGATGAGACTGTCGGTTCACGCGATTTATTGTTAGGAACATGGAATGGAGTGTATTATCTTTCACAAGAATGGGAAGATGGTGAAAAGGTAAGTGACTCTAAAGAAGATTTTGTAAATGGAACCAACCGTTATTCCATAGAGTTCAAGGAAGACGGTACGTATGTAGAAAAAGATGTCTACAACTCCTCCGGAAGTACTAATTATTATCATGGTACATGGAGCTACTCCGGTAATAAGCTGACTCTCATCGACACTGAAGAGGATAATTACACAGAAGTGTGGACAGTGACCACAATGACAGAAAATGAATTAGTCTATGAACTTCGTGAAAAAGAGAAAGAAGATGGAACAACATACGAATATTACGAACAACACGCTTTTACGAGATAATTCAAAGGCGTTATAACGCAAAAACTTTCTTTCTTTTTCAGGAAGATAAAATTAAGCAAAGGTTTCTTTTTACCAAAGAAACCTTTGCTTAATCTATTGGAAAAGCAATTCAACACATCAATATGCTACTGTCAGCGGAGTGCGCAACTTCTGCGCATATTCAGCCATATATTTATTCCAGGCATCCGGAGTCTTGATAGCGGCCTTATCCCAGGCAGAACCCCAATAATAAGTATATTCAGAACCCGGCTCATATTCGCTGATAGCCAAAACATGACCGTCGGCTCCGCCACGTTCTTTCTTTTCCTTTTCAGAAAGAAGAACCACTTTCGCTTCTTTCACCTGTGCAGGAAATGCAGCACCGACAAATATCTTGCCGTTTGCACCGCTACGATCTGTTGTAGGATCTACGTAAGTGATATAGCCATTGGCAGCATCTGCCACAGTCGCACCGTCCGGTTCACGCAATACAAGTCCGGTAGTCACCGGCATTGCTTCTTTCAGATTGGTATATGAAACAATCGTTTTGTTGAGATAAGAACCTGCATCCAGTGAGATTACACGAGTCTCCACTACATTAGAGTCTCCACGGACTACCAGCGGATTAAATTCCAGCTTCACCGTGAAACGCAGCGGACCATTATCAAGGATTTCCTGTGTACGATAGCAGTAAGGATAGATAATAGTGTCACCTGCCATCAGAGCAGCAACACCGGCACCCAACGTAGGTCCTACGGCATAGCAATCCATGCCATATCCATGATCGATATGGTAAGAGATAGCTTTTTGTAGTTCGGAGGCAGCTTTAGGATCTGTCTTTTTCAATTCAGCTATCTTGCACGCTTTTCAGGATTCAGTTCTTCCGCATAGAGAGATTCCAGAATTGGTTCCGTTGTGTTGTACTTCGTGAAAAGATCGTAGCCAAAACCACGCTCTCCACGGGCTTGCAAGGCAGGACCATACGCACGGAATCCGCCAAGATCATTCTCCCAGGCAACGTCGTCCAGACGTTCGGGATAATATTTACCGCAAGCAACGACATCGAAAGGCGCCGGTGTACCCGGTTGAATAGTGTAAACAGCCGTTCCGTTCGCTTCTACCGTAGCGGGGAAAACAACCTTTTCGTCATACGTCACCTGATAAGGCACTTGCTGACCGTCAACATCAAGCACTACAATCTGCGCTGTATCTGCCAGTTTCAACTTGGCAACAACATCGCTCATCGGCACTTCAACCATCTCTCCCACCCGTTCAAGAGCCAGCGGATTGGTCACTGTGATTGTCATTGACTGTTTACTGTCGGCACAGGAAGCAAACCCTATCAAGGCTACAGCAAACAGAATTAATATCTTTTTCATAATTAGTCTACATTGAATGAATAATATATACTTTGCAAATAGAGGCTATTATATCCGCATCTGTTGGATATATAGATCCAACGCATCAGCTATATATATCCAACGTGTTGGATATATATGTTCAACACGTTGGGCATATATGTCCAATAAGTCGGTCCTATAGCTCCTGCAAAGGGAATGATAAAAAATAAGGTGACAGATGAAAAGAGGATGCTCTTTGCCATTCTATCACCTTATCGGAATCTCTTCTATCTTACATTATTTCGGCTGTTTTCCGATATAAGCAAGGATACCACCATCTACATAAAGAACGTGGCCGTTGACAGCGTTAGAAGCTTCAGAAGCAAGGAATACAGCAGGACCTGTCAGTTCTTCAGGATCCAACCAACGACCGGCAGGAGTCTTGGCGCAGATGAATGAATCGAATGGGTGACGGCTTCCGTCTGCTTGTTTCTCACGAAGAGGAGCAGTTTGCGGAGTAGCGATGTAACCCGGGCCGATACCGTTACACTGAATGTTGTATTCACCATATTCAGAGCAGATATTGCGAGTCAGCATCTTCAGTCCACCCTTAGCGGCAGCGTAAGCAGATACAGTTTCACGACCCAGTTCGGACATCATAGAGCAGATGTTGATGATCTTACCTGCACGTTTTTCCATCATAGCAGGAAGAACAGCCTTAGCAACGATGAACGGAGCATTCAAGTCGATGTCGATTACACGACGGAAATCAGCAGCATCCATCTCGTGCATAGGAACACGACGGATAATACCTGCATTATTTACAAGGATATCAATTGTACCTACTTCTTTGGCAATCGTAGCCACCATAGCCTGAACAGCCGGTTCGTCTGTCACGTCGCATACATAACCGTGAGCTTTGATACCTTTTTCTGCATAAGCTGCCATTCCTTTGTCTACCAACTCTTGATTGATGTCGTTAAAACAAACTTTAGCGCCTTGTTCTGCGAATGCAGAAGCAATAGCAAAACCGATACCATAAGAAGCACCTGTAACGAGCGCTACTTTACCTTCCAAAGAAAAATTCAAATACTGATTCATAATTCTTTTTATTATTAAATTAGGAAAACTATTGGATTTGTTATTTCAAATCTGTAATCAACGAGAAGTCCTGATCGCCATAGTCGAGGTTCTCACCACCCATTCCCCAGATAAAGGTATAGTTGTGGGTAGCAGCAGCCGAGTGGATAGACCATTCGGGCGAAAGAACAGCCTGATCGCCTTTCATCCATACGTGACGTGTTTCGCCTACCTCACCCATAAAATGGCAGATAGCATGATCTTCGGGAATCTCGAAATAGAAGTAGGCTTCCATACGACGGCTGTGTACGTGGGCCGGCATCGTATTCCATACACTTCCCGGAGCCAGTTCCGTCATACCCATCTGCAACTGGCAGGTGGGCAACACCTGATTCACCAGCATCTTATTGATATTACGGTGGTTGGAGCCTTCCAAAGAACCCATTTCAGCTACTACGGCATCGGCTTTCGTCACCTTACGGTCGGGATAATTGCGATGTGCAGTCAGTGAGTTGAAGTAGAATTTGGCAGGATGAGCAGCGTCCTTGCTTTCGAAAGTCACTTCACGGTCGCCCGAACCCAGATAAAGAGCTTCTTTATAATCCAGTTCGAAGGTTGCGTCGCCCGCTTTCACAATACCGGGACCGCCGACATTGTAAATACCCATTTCGCGACGGGTGAGGAAGAACGGAGCTTTCAGCGGATCGATTGCTTCAAGCGTCAGCACCTCTCCTACCGGCAGCGCACCACCTACCACCATACGGTCGTACATGGAATATACCATATTTACTTCATTGGGGACAAATATCTTTTCAATTAAGAAATCTCTGCGGATTCTTGTAGTATCATAACTTTTTGCATCTTCAGGATGCGCAGCATAGCGAATTTCATAGTTCGTTTTCATACCTTATTTATTTATAGTTATTGAATAAGTTCTCTTTCTACGTGCACTTCGTTTACGTACACGATGCAAAAATAGCAAAAGAAAACGGGTTTACCTTGCAATTTTGTTCCAATTATCCACCAAAAATGTCCAGAATCTGTGCAATGTACACTTTTTTAACGAACTATAATACGATTTGGGAGAGATTTCTACCTAATACAGTTTGAACCTTCTATAATAAAATACAAGCTATTCAACGACCAACACGATAAGCATTAAAATAGTCAATATAACGAATAAAATAAGATTAATGAATTCTATATACGCTGATCCCCTATATACTTCAATTTTATAAGGATATACAAAAACGACGACTTCAGAGTCACGAAAGAAAAGCCCCGAAAGATGTCTCTTTCGGGGCTTTTCTTCGTTGGACTACCAAGATTCGAACTTGGACAAACAGAACCAAAACCTGTTGTGCTACCATTACACCATAGTCCAAACTTATGTGCTTTCTGTTAAAAAGCGGTGCAAAGATAGAGGTTTGCAAGCAAACCTCCAAATATTTCGTTCACTTTTTTACATTCTATCGAGTGAATCGTGCATTATTACTTTGCAATCAGCAAAAAATAGTTCTTTTTACCGCGCTGAACAAGCAGATATTTCTCATCGAGCAAGTCAGCAGTTGTGATTACCTGATCAAAGACCGTTAGTTTCTCTTTGTTCAACGAAACGCCACCGCCTTGAACCAACTTACGCATCTCACCTTTCGAAGCAAATACAGCCGCATTATCGACGAACAAATCTACTGCCTTCACTCCTTCTGCCAACGCATCACGGGAAATCTCAAATTGGGGTACTCCTTCAAATACAGCCAGCAATGTATCCTCGTCCAATTTGCGCAAAGCGTCGGAAGTAGCATTACCAAACAAAATATTGGATGCGTCAACCGCTGCGTTATAATCTTCTTCCGAGTGAACCATCACAGTTACTTCTTTAGCCAGACGTTTCTGAAGGAGACGCAAGTGCGGAGCAGCCTGATGTTCGGCAATCAGTGCTTCAATTTCTTCTTTTTCGATAGAAGTGAAGATTTTGATATAACGCTCGGCATCGGAGTCGCTTACATTCAGCCAGAATTGATAGAACTTGTAAGGTGAAGTATAGCGAGGGTCCAGCCAGATATTTCCGGATTCTGTTTTACCAAACTTACCGCCGTCAGCTTTTGTAATCAGCGGGCAAGTCAGTGCGAACACCTCTCCCCCATTGGTACGGCGGATCAATTCGGCACCGGTAGTAATGTTTCCCCATTGGTCGGAACCACCCATCTGAAGCTTACAGCCCTTTGTTTCATACAAATGAAGGAAGTCATATCCTTGAAGCAACTGATAAGTGAACTCGGTAAATGACAATCCATCACGCGCTTCACCATTCAGACGGCGTTTTACAGAGTCTTTTGCCATCATATAATTCACAGTAATGTGCTTACCTACTTCGCGAGCAAAATCGAGGAAAGTGAAATCTTTCATCCAGTCATAATTGTTCACCAGTTCGGCACGGTTAGGCACATCCGACTCGAAGTCGAGGAACTTGGCAAGCTGATTTTTAATACATGCCTGATTGTGACGCAATGTTTCCTCGTTCAGCAGGTTACGTTCTGCTGATTTTCCGGAAGGGTCTCCAATCATACCTGTAGCGCCACCGATCAGTGCCAACGGCTTATGACCGCAGCGTTGGAAATGACGAAGGATCATCACTCCACAAAGGTGACCAATGTGTAGCGAATCAGCAGTCGGGTCGATACCCAAATAGGCAGTCACCTGCTCTTTGCTTAACAACTCTTCTGTTCCCGGCATAATGTCCTGCAACATGCCACGCCATCTCAATTCTTCTACAAAATTCATCGTATTACTCTATTAATTAGTTGTTTTTTATTGTATTTCAATCCCATGTGCGACAAAAGTACGACTCTTTCTCGGAAGATACAACTCTTATGCCCTAAAAAAGACATTTTGGATATTTCGGCGGATCGTCTCACGCAACACTTCCACTTCTACCCCACGCACTTTGGCTGCCCGACACAGGATATCTTCAATATCAAGCGAACTGTTGTCCGTTTCCAGAAACAACCGTTCGTCGGGTACTGTCTGCATCGTTTCATCAGGATAATGTTCTCCAAAAGAGAGATAAAAGCCCTTTTTCAACAACTGCATCGCCTGCTCCGTTTTTCCACGGAAACCATGCCATATCCAAGCTTGTTGGGGACGAAATTCTTTTTTCACTGCTAACAGCTCGTCCATTGCTTTCACGCAGTGGATAATCAACGGCAAACCATACTCTTCCGACAGCCTCACCTGCGCTTTAAACACCGTTAACTGAAGTTCCATTGAAGCTACTGCCAATTTATCCAATCCCGCTTCTCCTACGGCGACAAACTGCTTTTTCCGCAACTGCTGCTTAAGATAATCCAAAAGCTGTCCGGCATTATGCTCTGTCAACTCCCAGGGATGAATGCCGACAGAATAATAATATCCCCTATCCACTTCCACATCTCCTGCGAAAGGCATATACAATGGAGAGTCCGCCAACAGCGGATAATTCACGATAGATTTTCCCAGAGAATCGGCCTCCAGTTTATGAGTATGAATATCCAAAATGTCAGTCACATTCTTTTTCATCTTCTATTTCTCATTTTAATTGCTTCAAGGTACGGGATCATAGCCGGAACCACCCCAGGGATGGCATCGCAGAATACGCCGGACAGCGAGGTAAAGCCCCTTTACAGGACCGTGTTTCTTAATTGCTTCGACAGCATAAGCCGAACAAGTTGGCGTGAATCGACAAGAGGGAGGAGTAAGAGGCGAAATACAAACCCGATAAAAGTAGATGGGAACAAGCAACAAGAAAGAGAATACTTTCCTCAAAATTCCCGTTACGAATACCCACAGGGCAGATATCCGGGAGTTACGAGGTTTCATGAGGATAGTTTTTCAGAGATGCGCGCAAGCGCTATTTTCATCTTTTCTTCCAATTCGGAAGTTGCAATAAGCTCGTCCGACAGATAGATAAAGGCAACGGCTAACCGCTGCTCCCGGCGTTGCAATTCGTCCACCAGGAGAGATTTGTTCTTCCGGTAGGCTTCGCGTATCTGACGTTTCACACGGTTGCGTTTCACCGCTCGTTTAAAACGACGTTTCGATACACTGATTAGTATAGAAGCAGGAGCCTCGCCCTGCTCAACAGGCATATATACAACGCGTATCGGAAAGATGGAAAACGACTTCGAAACGCCGCCTTCAAACATCTTTCCGATCAAAATTTTACTATTCAGCCTTTCGGCTTTACACAAAGTATATATACCCACTCTGTTTATTTATTGTTTTCTCTGATAAACATATCAAGTGCGGCAGTCATTGACGGAGCCTGCACCGTAGGAGCTTCAAGGTCCAGACGGAGACCTGCGTCACGTACAGCCTGTGCGGTAGTAGAGCCGAAAGTGCCGATCTTAATCTCTCTCTGATTAAAATCAGGGAAGTTCTTCTTCAATGAAGTCACTCCGGCAGGGCTGAAGAACACTAACATGTCATAATCAAACTCCTCGTCCGGTGTAAAGTCGTTGCTCACTGTACGGTACATCACAGCTTCTGTATGCTGAATGTTATTCTTGTCGAGCAAGTTTTTCACATCGTCATTGTGTACGTCTGACATCGGAACGAGATATTTCTCCGTTTTATGCTTCACAATGGAAGGTATCAGGTCCTCAATCTTTCCGGTAGCTCCGAAGAAGATCTTACGCTTGCGGTATTGCACATATTTCTGAATATACAATGCAACAGCTTCCGTCACGCAGAAATACTTCATCGTTTCGGGAATTGTCACGCGCAATTCAGTACACAAAGTGAAAAAATGGTCAATAGCATGGCGCGAAGTGAATATTACGGCAGTGTGGTCGAGAATCGAAATTTTCTGTTGCCGAAATTCTTTCGCCGAAAGACTTTCAACCTTAATAAATGGTCGGAAATCTATTTTAACGCCATACTTTTCAGCTATGTCGTAATAGGGAGATTTCTCTGACGCAGGCTTAGGCTGCGACACTAGTACTTTTTTAATTTTCAACGTCCTAAAATTTTATTAGCAAAATATTGTTCATTTGAATCATACCTTGATAGAGTAGCAAACAAGGTACTATTTCAAGAGCGCAAAAGTACAAAATTAATAGGAAAAGCCCGCTAAATTGATGAAAAAAAAGCTTTATCCACTTATAAAACATCAATATTTTAGTGAAAATTAAAATAATAGCCCCAATTATGACCAAATTTGTGAGACTTAAATCAAAATAAACTAGAAAAAGAACGAATGGAAAGAGGGCAAATCCGACATAATATATGAGCGCAGAATAGGATTCCAGCCATATATTTGTCTTATTTTTATCAAAAAACGTCCACCCAAGAAACATGTAAATCAGCCATTTTAGTAAGAAATAAGCAAGGCAGAATCCAACGTAGATACCCAGCAAAAGGAGGGGGGATACCCGGTTCATCAAAGCAGGGCATGTATCATGAAAATAATTGAGAAATGTGATACCCGACAAGACACAAGTCTGCAACACAAGCACAAGGAGATAACGCACATCGGCTGCCGTAGAACTATCAAAAATACTCGTTCGTTCACGGTGCAATACAAAGTCTTTCACCTGTTGGGAGAGAAATTTCTTTCCGCGCGCCAAGGCTATGGAGGAAAGAAAGAAGCAAGCCAGCAAGGTCAACGCAATGGCATCGTCCGTGCGGGGAGAGTAGGAGATAGGTGTCCCCTCAAAGCCGGAATCAACTTCTTGCACAGCATGAAGATCAACCAACTGCAGACTATCAGTGTCCGCCTTTGCCGGACTAGTCTGGTTCTGCCGAAGAAGGGACAGCGTATCCGCACTTCGGGAACTTAATATATCGCCTATCATATCGCCGCAAATTTACGAATGGAAATGTCCCATACAGGAGTTTCATAAAGCAATTGAACCGCTTCTTCCGGCGTCTGCGCCACTTTCCATATATCACCATGCTGCCGGCGCATAAAGTTCTCATCAATAGCCTTTTCAAGCATTTCGAGGAGTGGATCGAAGAATCCGTTTATATTGAGGATTACAATCGGATTGAGATATAATCCCAATTGTTTCCAGGTAATAATCTCCAGCAGCTCTTCAAGGGTACCGCATCCACCGGGCAAAGCAATAATGCCATCGCTCAAATCTGCCATCTTCCGCTTGCGTTCGTGCATGGATTCTACTTCAATCAGTTCTGTCAATCCCGTATGATGCCAGTTTTGCTCTACCATAAAACGAGGAATCACACCTGTCACCTCACCACCATTTTTCAATACAGCATCTGCCATAGAACGCATCAGGCCAATACTTCCGGCTCCATTTATCAAACGAATACGGTGTTCGGCAAGCAAACGGCCGAGAGTATCGGCTGCTTGGAAGTAAACAGCGTCTATCTTGGTACTGGAAGCACTATATACACATACGGAATTTATCTGATTCATCTTCATCACTATCCATTATTATATCGAGAAGGCAAAATTACGAAAAAATTCCGTTATTCACATTCAACTTAATCAGAGATCATTTTTATCTCTACATTTATCTATCCCTATAAAAAAAATCTTGGACTCCTTATCCAGAAGTCCAAGAACCTTTCTCACAAAGAATACATCTATCACAGATATCTCATCTACTAACAGGTGTATCAAATTGTTGCTGAATGAACTTTATTATTCGAATCATAAAATCATTCGAACACCCTACCAGTAGTATTCAGCATACAATTTAAAAAAGTGATTTTAATTCTACGTTTCAATATACCTTTATGCGCCTTTCACAAGGTTTATTAAGCCCACGGATAGAATTTACCGATCTTTCCCCTTTCGGTCATCTAATCGCCATTTCAGCAATGCGCCATATATTTCAACAGCGGGGCTTCATCAGTTAATGATTTAGGTATATCATCATTATGTTAGTTGCAAATAATATATATTTCAAAGATTTATTCTAATTCAAAATCTCCGGTAAAGGCCTCCTTTGGAAGTTGTATCTCCAAAGTATATTTACCTTTCTCCTCACCTGTAAGATCAATATAAACCTTATCTACATTTAAATCAGTAGACGTATAAACAACTTCATCTGTTTCTGCATTCTTTATGATAACAGTCACAGTAGGAACAGTAGAAAGAAGGTCGATAGACAACAATGAGTTTTCAATAAAAGCAGCAGGAGTAACAGGGACAGATCGATGTTGTACCTCTGTTTTATTCTTTAGCCTGATTTGACGTGCAGATATCATTTCATGTGCAAAGGAAAACATACTTACTTGAAGTAAGACAGTCAACAACAAAAAAGGTAAAAATTTAGCTTTCATAATAAATGGGTTTAAAATTTCGCTTCAAAAATACACAGATGAAGTAAAATAAACGATTTTTATGTGGTAACAATGGTAACAGTTCTCCATTTAGATGTAAAACAGAGCTAGAAAAACCTATATATATCACTGAAGATCAACACCAAACACACGATCAAAAATTTGAGTATCCATTTTGTTCTTTATACGATTTTTGCGTGTCTTAAGAGCATCAGACGTGGCATCCATCAACTCCATCATAACAGTTTTTGAACAACAAAGCAATGAAAGAACACAATAAAATAGATCATCACCTGTTAAAGCCGGATAGCGCTCCTTCAAATTCATCATCACATCAACAAATGCATTAGAAATGGTAGAACGTATATCTTTCCTCAAGCTACGCATTGCCAATAATTGCTTATGAGTTGCTTTCTCCAACGCTTCCAATTGATCGTAACAATCAGTTGTTTTAAGTACAGATATACATAATTGAATTTGTTGCTCTGTCAACTCCGATCTTTTCTTATCTAAATCTTCTTTATTAGATTCAGAAACCTCTTCTTCTTTGAGTAACATAGTATCCACCCGCCTTTGGGTTAATTCACGTTGCAATGCTATATAACGCTTTTTCCTCTTCCTATCATTCCACATAAAACAAAAGACACAAATAATCATCAAGAAAAAGAATGTAAAAACCAAAGTAAAAACCAACATTTTAGTATGCTCCGACAATAACCTCTTATGTTCTTCTAATTGATGCTTATCCATTAACCGATTGAGTTCTTCATTGTCATTCATAATCTGCATAGAATCATAAAGTACTCTATATGCATCCATATTTTCTGTTGCGACCTTCCATTCACCTCTTTTCTTTGCAATTTGATGCATTCCATCATAACAAACAGCCTTGCCATAAATATTAAGTCGATCTATATTCTTACTAAAGAAATAACTGGCAGAATCAAGCCTATTTAAGTTCAACATAATTTGAGCTTTTGACAAACAGACATTAACAGCATCGTCTCCTTGTATCATCATTGCTTTTGACACATATTTATCGGCCTGAACATAGTCTTTTTTTTCATTGTAAACCATAGCAAGATCATGATAAAGAGCCCCTATCAAACTAGAGTCTTGCTCTGCTGATGCATAGTCAAGAGCTTTTTGATAATAAAACAATGCGCTATCCTTCTTATTTTGCAATAAACAGATACGCGCAATGCCTCTCAATGGGTATGTCTGCTGACTTTCCCCCTCCAATATCTGATAAGCTTGACGATAAGCCTCAATCGCTATATCATACAAATCATCTTTTTCATAGCAGTCTGCAAGATTATCATAAATCATTGCTAAGAATTCATCCCTAACAGGCATCAATCGAATTGCTGTCAAATACTCTTCTACAGCAAATGAAGTATACCCCATCTCCCGATAAGTAGCTCCCCAGTAATAATGAGCCTTTGCAGCACGCAAACTTTTCTTCTTATCACCATAATAGTCAACAGCCGTTTTTATCAATGAATCATCCTCTAAAGCAATATAGTTTTTATGCCGTGCCTGGGTGAGCAGTAGCGCATAAAGCGCCCGGTCAGCACGTGGCATTTTCTGCGGACAGGTAATTGATTCCAAAATAGATAAGGCACTGTCAGGACATGTCTCCATTAATGAATCAGCGCATAATAACAATGGATTCTTCACTGAAGGAGAGGAACAGGAAGAAAGAGAGACAGACATAAAAATGCTACCTACGCTGACAAGTAAAATAGAGAACACCAATAAATAGCGTTTAGAACAACAACATCTTGTTTTCATTTAGCAGTCTGTTTTATTTTACGATACAAAAGTAGCAATTTCCGATAAAACATACTTAGTAGCCAAAAAACATTTATTTAAATATAACTTATTAAAAATCAAGAGCTACAACTTCAATTTCCATTAAAGGAAGTTGAAATTGCAGCTCTTTCTTAACAAGTTAAGCCCTGTTTCAGACTGTTTTACAGACCAAAAGCAGCTTTAATTTTATCTACGTAGTCGAGTTTTTCCCATGTAAAGAGTTCCACTTCCACAGTTTTGTCTCCTTCGTAACGAGAGAAAAATTTCTTCGTTATCACTTGCGGTTCACGTCCCATGTGACCGTAAGCAGCTGTTTCCTGATAAATAGGATTACGAAGTTTCAGACGTTCCTCGATAGCTTTCGGACGAAGATCGAACAATTGGTCGATAACACGCGCAATCTCGCCATCAGTCATGTTGACGTGAGAACGGCCGTAAGTATCGACAAAGATATTGATCGGACGAGCCACACCGATAGCATAGCTCACCTGTACAAGCATTTCGTCTGCTACACCTGCCGCAACCATATTCTTTGCGATGTGACGTGCTGCATAAGCTGCACTACGGTCTACCTTACTAGGATCTTTTCCGGAGAAAGCGCCACCACCGTGAGCACCTTTACCGCCATAAGTATCAACGATAATCTTACGACCGGTCAAACCGGTATCTCCGTGAGGACCACCGATTACAAATTTTCCGGTAGGATTCACATGATAGATGATTTTATCATTGAACAGTGCCAATACCTTATCGTGATGAATAGAAGCAATTACACGAGGCATCAGAATCTCGATCACATCACGGCGGATGATAGACAACATTTCTTCGTCAGCTTTCAGTTGAGCAGCTTGAGAGTCATCTTCCGGTTGGATAAAGTCATCATGTTGTGTAGAAACAACGATTGTATCGATACGAACAGGCGTTCCGTTGTCATCATATTCGATAGTAACCTGGCTTTTGGCATCGGGGCGGAGGTAAGTCATTACCTTTCCTTCACGACGGATGTCGGCCAGCACTTGCAGAATGCGGTGTGCCAAATCAAGAGAAAGCGGCATGTAGTTTTCCGTTTCATTGGTAGCATAACCAAACATCATTCCCTGGTCGCCTGCACCCTGTTCCATCGGATCCTGACGCTCTACACCACGGTTGATATCGGGGCTTTGCTCATGAATAGCGGAAAGTACACCACAAGAGTTGCTTTCGAACATGTACTCTCCTTTGGTATAACCGATTTTCTTAATCACTTCGCGTGCGATGAGTTGTAGGTCAACGTACGCTTTTGTTTTCACTTCACCCGCTAGCACCACTTGTCCGGTAGTCACTAGTGTTTCGCAAGCTACTTTCGAACTGGGGTCGTAAGCCAACAGTTTGTCAAGCACGGCATCCGATATTTGATCGGCTACCTTGTCGGGGTGTCCTTCTGACACCGATTCGGATGTAAATAAGTATCCCATCTTTCTTAAATTAAGAATTAAAAAATAAGAATCAAGAATGAGAGAGTAGGAGAGGCGAGTGCTGCAAAGGATAAGCCGAAAGGCGTCAATCAGACGTGTTTTAGCATTTTTTTCCGTGGTTGCAAGCTACTCAAATCTGTCCACACTTTCATTTCGGTTGCAAAGATAAAGAGATTTTGGAGATAATGAGTATCTTTGCCACGTATTTAACACATAAATAGATTTATAATGATTCTAAATAAGAAATTAAAAACGCTTTTGGTGCTGGCGCTCTATGTAGGATTCACGATTGCTATCTACGCCATTGTTTGCCATTTCATCGACAAGCCGTTTCAGGAGATTCATTTGCTGTATGCAGTACTGATAGGATGCATCGCCTATTTGCCGGTGTTTATTGCGGAGAAAAAGAAGAAGTAAGCTCTTTCATCGTTTTTCCGAGTACCGGATGCACTAATCCGGGAGCAATTTCCGCCAGTGGTTTCATAACGAAGTCACGTTCTGCCATCAACGGATGGGGGAGGGTTAACTCTGCTCCGGAAGCAGAGGTCACAGAAAGCACTAAATCTTCATAAAGTAACAGGTCAATATCAATCAGGCGGTCGCTATATATTCCATTGACGGACTTTTTGGTACGCCCCAGCTCCTTTTCAATCATTTGCGTCTCTTGCAATACTTCCAATGGAGATAATTCCGTCTCTACACAAGCGGCCGCATTCAGGAAACTGTTTTCAGAAGCAAATCCCCAAGGGGCAGTAACATAAAAAGCAGACAGGGAAACTACGTTCCCTACCTGCTCTTCTATTTTTTGCACGGCACCCCGGAGATTCTGTTCTTTATCTCCAAGGTTAGTGCCGAGTCCCAAATATACTTTTGCCATTATTTGTCCAGAATCAGCATTGCATCTCCATACGTGCCGAAACGGTAACCTTCCTTCAAAGCTACATGGTAAGCATCCATCACCTGGTCATAACCACCGAAAGCAGCTACAATCATCAGCAGGGTAGAAAGCGGCATGTGGAAATTGGAAATCATTGAATTGGCTACGGTAAACTCATACGGAGGGAAGATAAACTTATTAGTCCACCCTTCGAATTCCTTCAAATGTCCGTCGGTGCTGACTGCGCTTTCAATAGCACGCATTACGGTCGTACCTACCGCACAAACATTTCTGCCGTTATCTTTGGCACGGTTAACGGTTTTCACCGCCATTTCGTTTACAAACATTTGTTCCGAATCCATCTTATGCTTTGTCAAGTCTTCTACGTCAATGTCGCGGAAGTTACCCAAACCAGCGTGCAAAGTGATATATGCAAAATCTATACCTTTGATTTCCAAACGTTTCATCAACTCACGGCTGAAGTGCAAACTAGCAGTCGGAGCAGTCACCGCACCTTCGTTCTTCGCAAAGATAGACTGGAAACGTTCAGCATCTTCCGGTTCCACGGGACGGTTGATGATAGAGTGGGGAAGGGGAGTCTCACCCAAAGAGTACAAAGCCTTTTTGAACTCATCATGAGGTCCGTCATAAAGGAAACGGAGCGTACGCCCACGGGAAGTGGTGTTATCAATCACTTCGGCCACCATCGAATCATCCGGACCGAAATACAGTTTGTTACCGATACGGATCTTACGTGCCGGATCGACCAATACATCCCACAAACGAAGTTCTTCATTCAACTCACGCAACAAGAATACTTCGATACGAGCACCTGTCTTTTCCTTGTTACCATACAAACGGGCAGGGAATACCTTCGTATCGTTGAATATAAACACATCTTTATCATCAAAGTAGTCCAACACATCTTTGAACATCTTGTGCTCAATCTTACCTGTATTACGATGCAATACCATCAAACGAGACTCATCCCTATATTTCATAGGATGTAGAGCGATCTTATCCTCGGGTAACTTAAATTTGAATTGTGATAATTTCATATCTATTCCTTATTACGTTAATTATTTTCTTCCTCATTTTCTATTTCCTGTCCGTCAATCCACTCTTTAAAGTGTTCGGGGTTCAGGCAGTCTTCCAACCGGACGTCACCTACACGGGTGCGGATCAATCCTGTCAGATGAGCTCCGCTATGGAGCGCTTCACCAATATCACGCGCCAGAGCACGAATATATGTTCCTTTGCTGCATACGACACGGATTTGAATCATCGGTTCCGGGTCGTCCAGGCGACATTCCAGCAATTCAATCTCGTCGATAACAAGCTGCTTTGCCTTTAGTTCGACTTCTTCGCCTTTCCGGGCCAGTTCGTAGGCACGTTTACCATCTACCATACAGGCAGAGAAAGCAGGAGGCACCTGATCGATGGCACCGATAAAGCGCGTCAACACTTCTTCCACCAGCTCCCTTGTGATATGCTCGGTAGGGTAGGTGGCATCTATTTCATGTTCCAAATCGTATGACGGGGTAGTAGCACCCAAACGCAACGTTGCGACGTACTCCTTCGTGTGATATTGAAACTCTTCTATTCGTTTGGTTGCCTTGCCTGTGCATACAATCATCACCCCCGTTGCAAGAGGATCCAACGTTCCGGCATGGCCGACTTTTAGTTTCTTCACTCCGATCCGACGGCAAATATGATAGCGGGCGTGCCCTACTACCTTAAATGAAGTCCAGCCAAGAGGTTTATTGAAAAACAGTACTTCTCCTTTTTTAAAATTCATCAGCTCAATATAATCGTTACCAACCCTGCTATCGCGCAATAAATAGCGAAATAGATCAGTTTTCCTTTCTTCACCACATTAATCATCCACTTACAAGCCAGGCAACCCGCCACGAAAGCAGCCAGAAAACCGACAATCAGCGAAAACGCAGGAATATCACCTACCACATCTTCGCCCTTCATCATCTTCATTCCATCGAGTAACGCTTCCCCCAAGATAGGCGGAATAACCATCAGGAAAGAAAATTGTGCCAATTTCGCCTTGTTGTCACCCAACAGAAGCCCCGTAGCAATGGTAGACCCCGAACGGGATAACCCCGGCATAACCGCGCAAGCTTGTGCGATACCGATAATCAAAGCATCCTTCATCGAGATTTTTTCTTTCTGACGCGGCTTATAGTAATAAGAGAAAGTCAGCAGGGCGGCAGTCAACAACAACATACAGCCCACAATCAGCAGTCCCGAACCGAAAATCGTCTCCACATAATCCTTAAAGAACACTCCTACGATACCAATCGGGATCATTGAAATCAATATGTTGATGACATATCGCGTCTCATCATTCATCCTGAACTTGAACAAGCCGCGGAAAATCCAGTCTATCTCCTTCCACAGAATCACCAATGTACTACACACCGTAGCTACATGTACCACAATCGTGAATGCCAGATTCTCCTCCCCCTGTATCCCAAACAATGCCGACCCAATGGCCAAATGACCACTACTGCTTACAGGCAAGTACTCTGTCAACCCCTGAATCAGCCCAAGGATTAATGCTTCTAACCAACTCATATTTCTTTATTATTCTACTTTTGTTTTAGGTTTACGCAACACGGCATATATCATAGACAAGAAACCAAACAGGCAAACGACCGGCGCTACCTTGATTCTGCGTACACTGAAAATATCGGGTTCAAAAGAGGTTTCGGACGATGTAGGTCCCGTCATCAATAGAAAGCCGATAATAACAATCGCCATCCCTATCGCGAGCAAGATAAAGTTCACTTTATCAAAGGCAAATTTCTGCTTGTCAGACATAGTTTATTTAATTACAAATTACTAATTACAATCATTCCCTTAATCTATCAGCCGGGCGTTACGGATGCTAACCACACACAAACACAGGTTTGCAATCAGCCGTTCGCCATCCGCTAAATATAGTACAGGCTGTTTGCTTTCATTCTCAAGTATTTATTCATCGAGAAATAGGCGCATAGCCACGTTATTACAATTCCAAATACCAATACGCTTGCACAGACAATCAACATGACTTCGGGCGTGATGACCTGAAGCAATTCCTGCTCGTACGTCACCGCCCAATAGGCGGTTCCCATCAATACGGAATCGGCAACAATGGCTGCCAGTATTCCGCTCCATACATTCTTTCGGAGGAATGGTCCTCGAATGAATCCCCAACTCGCCCCTACCAGTTTCATTGTATGAATGAGGAAGCGTTTCGAGTAGATGGCCAGCCTTATTGTATTGTTTATCAGAGCAAAAGAAATAAAAGTGAGCACCACTGCCAGAGCGAGTAGCACCAGGCTGATATTTCGTATATTATCATTCACAGCGTCAATCAGTTCCTTTCGATAGAGCACGTCTTGAATATTGGTGTTCTTTTTAATCATTTTCTCTATCCTCGCGATGCTGTCGGAGTTGGCATAGTCGGAATGGAGCTTGATTTCGATGGAAGCGGTAAAGGGGTTATAGCCCAGGAATTCTTCCGGGTCAGTTCCCATTGCCTCCGTCTGCTCTTTCAATGCTTGTTTTTTAGAGATGTATTCAGATTGTTTCACGAAAGGTTCCTGATTCAGTTTTTTCTGAAGTTTCAGTATATCCGCTTCTTTCATGTCGTCACTGATAAGAACGGAGAAACTGATATTCTCGCGGACATATACGGAAAGATTGTGCGCCGTCAATACGAAAAAGACAACCAGTCCTAACAGCAGCAACACCAGTGTCGTACTGATACTCGACGTGATGAACTGCATGTCGAAGATTGAACCTGACTTATATTTGTTTTGATTTCCCATGCGTTATCTCTTTTTTCGGAATACATAAATCATGGAACTACTGCGTTCTTTCCGTCCTAAAGCATTAAACCATGCTAACGTTCCGGCAAACATCCCTTTCAGGAAACTGCACGAACTGCCACGATGTTTTTCGCTCAACATGGATACGTAGAACGCATCGAACGGCATCGGATGACGCGCCGCCATGATAAAGCCATGACGGGAAGCCAGTTGTTGTATAGTGCCCGGAGTGAAATGCCAGAGATGACGGGGAACGTCGTATGCCGCCCAATACTCGCCATAGCGTTGAGCATCATAAGAAGAGCAGTTGGGTACGGCTACAATCAATACTCCTTTTTCTGTCAGCAACTCATGAAGTCGCTGCCACACTTCACCAAGGTGTTCCAGATGTTCCATCACATGCCAAAGGGTGATGACATCAAAACTGCCGGGAGCAAACTCTTTCAGAGCCGATTCGGGCTTTACATCCAGATCGAAATGCAACTTCGCAAACTCACGTGCCTGCGGACTTTTCTCCACCGCCTCCACTTTCCAGCCCCGGCGAACCATCGTGTCGGAAAAGTAACCGGTTCCCGTACCTATATCAAGCAAACGCCCTGTTTTACGATGCGCTTCCTTAGCTACCAGGCGCGCTTTGCGGCCCAGCATATAGGAACGTACATAATGGTAGATATTATTCATCGCGCCTTTGCGCGTATCAGTGTGAGAGATATAGTCGGGAGTCTCATAATACTTGCCTATCTCTGCTTCCACGGGGACTCCTTGTGTGAATGTAAATCCACAGTCCTCACACGAATACAGTTCAAACTGTTCGCCCGAAGCATAAAAATCCGTACAAGTCATGACGCGTTTCAAGTGCGCACCGCCACACACCGGACAAGCATTTATACTGAGTTTCTCCATTAACTATCTAAGCAAAATTAAGTGCTGCCTCGAATGACAAGACAACACTATACCCGAATTTGGTGCAAAGAAACAAATAAAAAGTGATGGATTGGGGTTTCGTTAAGGACTTTTAATAGATAAACCAATTAAGACATCAGTATCTACAATTAGGCTAGCTGAAATATCAAGTACATATTCTGTATGCGTAGACATGTTGCTAGGCAAATTTAATCTA
Source organism: Bacteroides sp. AM54-2NS (assembly GCF_003602935.1). Taxonomy (NCBI): domain Bacteria; kingdom Pseudomonadati; phylum Bacteroidota; class Bacteroidia; order Bacteroidales; family Bacteroidaceae; genus Bacteroides; species Bacteroides sp. AM54-2NS. The sequence continues at coordinate 143,786 of NZ_QTMZ01000001.1, read as the reverse complement.
TTATATTGAGAAAGCAACCTTTCATTTCCGCATTTATAAAAAGATACCCTGACACAGAATATTTTCTAATTCCATATCAGGGTAAGACACTCTGTTTTATCGAACAATAATATAAAAAAACTACCCTGACACTTAAGAATATTTCTATAACATGTCAAGGTAGTAATCGAGTTATAAATCAGGGAATTTTACAAGTTTTTCAAAATTAGTTTTCCATATATCAAGTTCAAATAGAACTCCATCAACATCCACATTTAAGGATGCAATAACCTCAACTCCATCAATATCTGTAAATTGAAATTCACTAATTTGTCTACCCAATTTCCTACTTTCATTTATTTTCCCCTGTGGAAACAAATACAAACTACCCATTTCCCCATCATCCATTGGACATACTAATAAGCCATTTTTCCAATCTTCAGACATTTCTAAAGATGACTTATGAACAAGTAATTCAATAAGTTGTTCCTCTTGCTTAGTCGGTATTCTATAAAATTTCATGTATTCTTCCTATATTAAATGTTCCATCAGAAAGTTTAAAAGCTGTATACTGTATATTTCGACCACCTATTCTAATAATCTGATTGAAAGGTCTACCAAAGTTGCGGATATTCAAAAAGAAAAGCCGATGATAATACCTTTTTTACCAAAGTTGACCCATTTTCATATTTTCGAAGAGCCAATACCCACCCATCGTCCAAATGGAGATTCTCATGAAAATTAGAATCTGCCACAATTCCTTTTTCAAACAATTCAGTTCGCGACATTTCCTGCTCATCTAATTCTATAAAACAAAGATATTTCCCTTTATAGGTCATCACTTTAGAAGGTAACTCTGCACCATCCGAACCTGGAGAATCCGACCCTTTAATACTATAAATAATGCTGGAATCATTTGATAATACTTCATTTATTTCAATATATGGAGTCTGTAGATATCCACTATCTATCAATACTTTAACTTGTTCTGCCACTCGTTGATGTATCTCCACTGGCGAAAAAGAGGGGGGAAACACATCCTCCCAATAAAATAAATAAGATAACATAAACCAAGTTCTTCATAAGTATATTATTAATATTTTACATATCGTACTAAATCTGTATTACCCAATATTCGAATAGATTTTACCCGACTTTGATTTTTAGTATATTCGTACAACATTCCTTTTCTATCTTTCTTTAGTCCATTATCTTTTAGATAAACTGCATTTCTGCGCTGGGCAGGAGATAGTGCTAAATTACAATGGAATTTGCCTGTAATATTTCGAAATTAATAAAGAGTTACTGTTTGCACAATCAAAATCTATCCAAATAGTTTTTTGTAAAAAATAAAAAAATCGCTGTTCTATCAATACATTATTTAGCTTTGCAGAAACCTTATAAAAGCCAATTTTCATATTTCTTTTTTCTAACAATCTTGGAAGTTCATAAGCCTTTATAAAACCACTATATACTATTTTATCATTCAATGAAATAATAGTATTAATATCTTGGCTATTTTCATACGAGTTCCCTACAAAGATCAATGTAGATCTAGATGCAAAACAAACAATACATACACATAATAACATCAGCCCGACTGTTACCATTAATACTTTTCTATTTTTCAAATTCATTTATATCATCTCCATTTAAGACCTAAACTATAGACATCAACAATATTATTATCATAGTGAACATATGGATAAGGTATTTTTCTATTCATATAATTCAAGGAATTACTACCTCTATTTATATTATATTGTTGTTGCAGCATAACTTTTCTTTGTGTCGAATTACTATTGTGAAAAACACCTCCTTGTTTCATTATATTAAATGGATTCTTTGAATGTAGCAATCCGGCTGCATGTCCAAATTCATGAGTTGCAGTAAAGGTGTTATTGTGAGACAGATTATTAGACAATAAATTATCATTCGCAAAATCCCTTGACGCCAAAGTCATTACTTTTCCACCAGACATACTTGTAACTCCACGAGCCCCTTCACCATCACTATCCGCCAATACAAATAAATGGTCTGCACTTTCAACATCCTTCATAGAAGTTGCCACTTTGAGATCCATATCAACCTTTAAATTATAAGTTTTGCCATCACTCCATTCAAATTCTCCTTCATAAGTACTTTTTATATCAGAAACTATATCTTTGGCAGCTCTCTTCATATTTATATTATCACTTGAATTATTGAATATTTTGGCAGTTACATGCATAGTCACAATATTGTCATTTAAAGTATACCAAATACTATCTCCGTTTATATCTATATTATTCACTGGATTATTTGCTCCATATTGATAAGGAGATAGAGAAACATACTTTTCTAAAAATCTATCAGTCTTCATAAATCTTCCCAATGTTGCATCATACATTCTTGCTCCATAATCATACCAGTCCAATCCGCCTTTCCGATCCAACTCCTTACCATTATACTTATAAGGCTGCATATCATTCTTCGCATTAGACATCAGTCCACCAAAAGGGTAATAATCATTCACTTCATCGACTTTACCTGTCTCATCAGTAACCACACGAATATTTCCCTGATGATCTTTAATGTAGAAATGGAACTTGTTGTCCTGAAAGCTGTAGTAACCCGCCTCATTCAACAACATCTCCAGAGTGCCGTTCTCATAGATCGCATTGCCACAATAAACGGTGGACGTGACGTTATTGTTTATAGTATGCGTGGTACGGACTTTCCTGCCGTCTGCAGCATATTCATATTCAATACTATTCCCGTCAGCAAAGCTAATGTGACTAGGCAAATTTAAGATATTATATTGAATTCCAGTTATCTTTTTGTTTAAATCTTTGGTCAGATTGCCATTTTTATCATATTCATACTCTACCGTTTCATTGACATTATCCTTAAACTCCATACCGTTACCAAATACAGAGTTAGTGGCATTGTCATAAACAGACTGTAATTGATTCCCATGGTAGGTCAGATTCAGATTATCAACCAAACCATAAGAATCCGTATCGGTTTGACCATATCTAAGTAAACCCAAGATATTACCCATTTTGTCATAGCCAGTTATTTGCTCATTGAAGCGGTTCCGGTTTTGTTTTAAGTTAGTACCTTCTCCATAAATAGCATCTTTCAAACGGGAGAGACCGTCATAAGTGAAACTGTAACCCTTTTCTTGCGGATCAATAACTGTAGCCATACCATTTTCGCCACTACGCCAACACATACGACTGATATTACCATTATAACAGGGAGTAGTTCCCTCTAGTGTTTCCTGATAGTTAAGCGTCTGATTAAACAATGGACCATTAATGCCTTTTACCCATGAACGAAGATTATATGCATAATCAGTTCGTAACTCATATACACCATTACGTTTATCTGTTTTCAAACGACCTATCTCATCATACACATTGTCTACTAAAACAATAGGAGTATTATCATTCAACTGATAGCTAGTCTTCAATAGACGGTTGGCATGGTCATACGTATGCCGGTGCAATTCTACGGTTGGTCCAGTGCCAGGAAATGTATGTATACGTTTTTCTTCCAAGGGATTTCCCGAGAAATTATAAGCTGTATGGACAATCTCCGTACCACCCAACTCATTATTACCCCTTTGCTGGATGATCCGGTAACGGTCGTCATAATACATTACCGAATACGTAAAAGTACCCGGACGGGAAGAGAGGAGCGATGTCCAAACCCCGGTCAGCTGCCCTTTACAACCACCTGCATTCCGCTTGCCATAGCCTGTTTCCTCTACGTAAACAGTGGTTATATTATTAGGGATGCCGTTCTTGCCCAAAAACTCATAGTGGTCGTAATAGTTGGCAGACAGGAGGCTCGGAGAATTTAAGGTTATACCTTCCAATTGATAGCCTTTCAACCCGTTCTCTTCATTTGCCCAATCGGCATACACGACGATAGTATCCAAAGGATTGGAAGCATAATCCAACGTATTCGCACAAACTCCGGTCAATACTGTCCGCCCGAAAGCATCGGGAATACTGAAACTCCACTCGTTCCGTTCACGCTGTTCACCGTCTTGGGTAAAAATAGGGCGGTCGGCAGCGTCATAAACGGTATAAACAGGATCGCATCCCGGAAGTTTCTTGTAGATACAGCGGTTATATTTGTCATAATGATAAATATAGGCATATTGCTGAAGAACGGGAGCCGTTTCAGACCATTCTCCTTCATCAAAAAAATAATCGGCTGCCATCGGAGGCAACACCATACACAGGTTGCCATAGTTATCATAAACATGGTACGTATCATAAGATAGTTGATTATCATCAGACTGACGAACGAGAACTATGCGACCGGCCTGGTCTTTAAATTCATAACTCACATGATTATCTTCATCTATCGTGCGAACCACTTCCAATGTTCCGGCATCATATTCACCCGCACAAACCAAACTGTTATTCTTTATGCTATAGCGACACACAATAAAGCAACTGTCGACCCGATCAACAGCATCTTTACTTCCGATGTTAGTCAACACGTCTGTTTTGACCGGATGGTTTTTCCAGGCGGATCCGGGACTATACTTCTTGACAATCCGGTTCAATGAAGAACTATCATATTCAGGATAGCTGAAAGGAGAGCTGTCTTTCTCGTAATAACTTGCTTTACAAACGGCCTCACTGACTTCTGCGGATGGAAGAAAGGCACCGCCGGCAGTCGATTCTGCTACCGGAAGCCAAAGTTTAGACTCGCGGTTAATTCCGTCATACTCCTGCAATGTGAGCAGGTCGGTCCTATAAGGAGTGGCACCGTGAGAAATATGCAGGGAAGGATTGCCGAAATGGTCAAAATATTGTATCTCGCGAAGATAATCACGGGTCTGCAGTCGGGAGAGATCATCTGTGGCGACAGTGGGAGTCAGGGTAATCACACAGGGCTGGCCCTCGGTCGTACACAATGCGTCACTAAAGTTCGGTGCCTCTATCGTTGTTGTAATCCGCCCGTTATCGACACTGCCTTCCGAAACAACATAATAGGTGCCTGAAGGAAGTTTCTTGACCTCGATGCGGGCATGTTTCTCATTCTCACACTGACCTTCTCCCGCATAATTGTCATTGCTATAAAGGAGCTCACCGGATTCATTCAAGATGCTCATATAGGTATCTTCCAGTTCCGAACCGCAATGACTGAACACCACATCCATCTCCTTTTGCAATACCAACTTATAAAATACGTCATTCGTAGGCTTTGCCGGATAAGCATCCGTATAGTCTATAGAGGTATCTCGAGTATCGGAAAAGAAGAGCCCTGCCTTATATGTCCCGGCGTTGATAGCAAATGCTTTTGTGTCTCCCGTTTGTGCAAGAAGCTGCCCGTTCACGGATAGGGAAATGTTCCCATTCTCTTCTGCGTCGGTCACAATATAATAGACGCCCGGAAACAACACGGGTATATGGATGCGGGCACTTTTGGCATTTACACAAGTTCCGTCACCATCCGAATCATCATTGGAATACAGTAACTCCTGCGTTTGAGAAAACAATTGCAAATAGGTGTCCGCAACTTCCGAACCGCAATTATCGACGGTTAGTTCCATCGGGTTTTCAATCTCCAACCGATAGAAAACTTCATTACCGGCTTTCTCCGGAAAGTTGCCGGACATGAGTTCCGAGTTCTGAACATCCGTATATTGAAAGCTGTCCGCCCGGCTGCCTATATCAATAGGACGAGAGAAACTAATACCGGGAGCGTATGTCCGCCCGCTCAGGTGCATCTTATAATTGACTCCCCAAATAGGTGCATCAACATAAATATAAATATAATAAGTGCCCGTCCCCAAGTCATACACATTCAGTTCGTAGTCTGTACCAAGCTTTTGCGTGCGGATGGGAACAACAGGATTATGTAAAGCAGAAAGAAGGTGAACACTGTAAGAATCTTCTTTCTTAGGACACTCAGTTCCATCATCATCCAGACAAACTTCCATCGGCTCCGTCAGCGTGAAACGATAAATTAGATCATGCCGAAAATAATTATCCCAATAGCTGTCACTGGCATTATAATCACATTGATACGGATCCGTATTTATAAATTCGGTCAACGCGAAATTCTCACCAAATGTCCCTAGCTCAAACGGATTGTAAAAATCTTCACCTGCTTCCCGAGGGGTTGTCTTTACATAAATAGTAACATCTTCCGCATCCACCGGTTTATACCCTTCATAGATATTAGGTTTAGCAACCAGATAGTACACGCCAGGCAGCAGACCATATCCACAATCTCCCCATGCTTCCTCTATATAAATATCACGACTCAAAAGAATGCCCGAAGAATTGAGCAAGAAAACAGTACCGCTATAAGTAATACTGGGTTTTGCACTGGCTCTAATCTTCATAGGCTGCGTCACTGTCAATTTGTAGAAAACATCCTTGGATATCAACACTCCCGTATTATCCATATCAGTCGGAGGTGTGAATCCACAGTTAAAATGGGCTGTATTTTGAGTATCTTCATAAGTAAACGGTTCCGAATACGTACCCATATCGATGGCTGTTGCCATTCGTTCTTCCAAAGACTGCCCCCACGAATAGACAGAGCAGAACAACAAGAAAAATAAACATATATAAGTTTTCATAAAAAATCAATTTCATTGTCAAGTTAAACCATTCATTGAATTACTTATCATTTACCAAAATGATAAATATACTGTTGAAGCATTACCTTACGGGCGTCCGTATCCAGATAATAACTATCTGTCAGCCGGCTATAATTATCATATTCAAATTTCGTTATGACATTATTGGGATCGGTAATGGAAACAACTCCCTGCAAAGGGGTATATTCATGAGTGGTAACCCGCGTATTACCGGGAAGTCTCTCACGAAGAGAGTTTATTTGATCCCATATCTCTTTGGTAGGTACGGCAAGTGACGACCAATCACCGAAAACGTCTTCGATGTCTCCATCATAACCAAGCACCGCAGCCACCTGCTGCCGGGTAGCATTTTCTATCTTGGCTATAGGATAGCGGTTGCGATATCCCCAAATGAAGAGAACAGGCGTATCGTCTTTTGCCATAATTTCGCATACATTGCTATTACTGTCATACGATTGGTAAACGACTTCATCACGAAAGTCCGCCATTCGGTCGGTTTTAAATTGCACCCTATCCGGAAGGCATGTGCCGGACTTAAACAAGATTCTCTTTTCCGTGCATTGCTCGTCTTCGACGTGTTTATGCAAAGAGAGTATAGCAGGATAGCCATCCAGGTAGGCGTAGTGATCCGCAAACTGCACGCCGTCACTGTTTGTAAAATCCACCCTACACGGCTTCAACGAAGAACCAGGCCTGGAAAGATAGCCATCGTCATACGCATATTGCTTTTCTGTCGACATCACCCGTCGTCTCCCGTTCACTTTGCAATAATATAGTGTCGTTTCTTTATCGAGTGCCCAATATGTTTCGCAATCCAAATAATAAGTGGTCCTCATATTCGTAGCAGAATGGGTATTGTCATTGTCAGCCACAAATACCGGTTTGCCAAGCAGGCTATTCGGTTTTTTCATGTACAAATCAACATCCACTATCAGCTTCCGGACAGGAAGATCCACAGGAATGTTATACGGGCCCGCGATTACTTTCTTATATTCGTATCGGGTAGATGACACTAGCTCTTGCCCATCGAAACGGTCCATACGCATAAGAACCCCGTTTCTCTGATTGGTCGCAGAATAACCTGTGACAAAGTCATCAGAAGGTTCATAAGGATGTCCGGGAAGCATCCGCCCGAGTCGATTCAATACGCTTTCCGGCTGATTCAATATAAACTTCCGGACAGAAGCGGACGTATTCTCTCCACCTTCCCAATGCAGAACGTCCTCAAAAGCATGTGTATCCACATTATAATAATAGACGGTCTTTTGTGAAATGCCTCCTCCCAATATCTCCTCACTGACAACATTGTACATCACCGGACTTCCGTTACGAAATGTGATATTAGAGACAGGCATTGAATGATAGACAGTCAAATACTCGTTCCAAAGGCTCTGACCGTTATCCATTACTTGTGTTTCCGTGGAACAATAATCGCGTTCTGTAACTATGTGCTTGATAGCCCCGCCACCCCAAATGGGTTCATACTTTTCATCATTGACGACCGTCAGGCCATATCTATAATTCTTACAGATTCTTTTCCTTGTTTTCGGATCGTAAGTTTCTATGCTCTTCACCCGCAATCCGCCAACCGGATAAAGGTAGTCTCGATACTCCGACTGTTGGCTGTTGTCGCGAAACGCGCCATAATTACCTTCATAAGAAAAAGAGGTTTCAATACCTTGCGGATCTGTTATCCGGTCAAGAATACCCACAATGTTACCAGACGCTTCACGGTCTATTCCGACTGTATTCTCAAATAATACAGTGTCTTTTCTTCCCGTGTTATTGGTATCCGGTAAAAGTATTCTTTTTGAAAAGTTCGGTACCGTCAACTTGTTACCATTAGCACTCGCTTCCGAACCGTTCATAAATCCCCAATGATCTACAGCCTTCGTATAGATGGAAGGAACGCTGTTTACACCCACATACCTGAATGAATAAGTTTGCGATTCTACACCGGGAGCGGAGATACGTACAGAATCAAGTTTGGTCAAAGAGGTTTTTCCATTATAGGGAGTTACATAAAAGGTAATGGTACGCACCAGTTCTCCATTCTCATCTGTCACTTGCATTTTATCTAATACACTTGTATTGTTAGGCACTTCACCTACTGCTTTATAACTGACAGACAATCTGTTTCCCATAAAATTCACCTGTGTCAATCGGGTAGTACTCATTCTACCCTCCGCACAGTAACTACCTGACGGGTAACTCATATTCGCTACATAGCTCGAAACGCTCTCTTTATTGGCATTGGGCAAGGAGGAGGAACCTGACGATCTGCCTGCGGTAATTTGATAATAGTTATTGCCACCGCTTTTTTGTTCCATCAGATACAATTTAGGACTCCCGTCTTTATCCCTTTCATCAAAGACCAGCCTGTCATTCAAATTATAATAAGCACTAGGTTCCCATTGATTCTGAAGGGTTTGATACTGAAAACTAACCAATGTAGGATGTGGATAACGGGCTGAACAAATAGAAGTACACATCCAGCGGGTAATAATATCATTCATCGTCTCGTGTACGCCATTGAACAGATATTTGACTCCATTTCCATCTGTTATATTCATATCACTTTCAGCATACCTTACCACATCGCTGTTATGAGGCACAGTAATAAGAGGGGAAGACCTGTCTGAAAAATATCCGCTTCCACCGCCACCCGGCAACTTATAAGTGAACTTATCCGGACGCGTATCCCGTTTATTATCTACCATCTCCCCATAATAAATCAATCGGTCTCTTTCATCACCGGGGACTGTATTTTGAGAAAAATATCGATCAAACCATCCATAATAGTCATTGTCTGCTACCCCGATCACCTGGCGGGCTATAGACGGTTCGAGATTCAATGTCCATCCTGCTCCCGCATATCCGCTTCCTTCTTTGGGCTTAAGCCCCGAAGCATGATAAGACAAAGTAACAGGTATGGTAACCTCTCCTGCTACAATATCATACAAGGGAATAGTTATGTTAGGTACTCCTGTACAATGATCTACAGGATAAGACTGATATTTCACCATAGCCGTAGCCGTTGGGGAAAGTGGTACAAGTCGTGGAACATCCAGCTTAATCCCATCTTCACTCTGCCCCTTAGCAGATAAAACCGCGAAAAAGGCTGATAATATAAGAAACAGCCTCTTTAGTATTATTTTTTTATTCGTATATAGATTATTCATAACTCGTTTTTTCTATTATTTATCAATAAAATAGTTTAGTCAATACAAAATGAATTAGCAGAGTCCTTCCATTTCACACAATCATGATCTATGGAAGGACTACTACTTAATTTTCTGCTTTACAAATTCATCGCATTAGCGCCCAAAACGCCAGCCAAAGCTGAAGCCACTGCGATAACCACCTTCAGGATCATATCCCATACTGATTTCTTCATTGCCATCATTTACCTCCTTTCTGTTCTTTAATGTGTTGTGTTACTCTGTGTTTCTCCGTACTTCCAGTCTCATCAGTTCTATCGGCAAATGCTCCGAACTCATTGAATTCCTTTGCCACCTCAAAGCACGGGCACTGTTTAATCCATTCTTCCGATTCTATCTCACCGTTTCCGTTCAAGTCCGGTGAAAGATCCCGGTGTCCGCATACCCGGCAGCCGGGGAATTTCTCCTGTAGTTGCCCGACGAGTTGCCGGAGCGTAGCCCGTTGTGCCGGAGTCCGGGTATCTGCCGGGCGTCCCCGGCAGTCCAGACCACCTTCATAGCAGATACCTATTGAATGAATATTGAAACCTTTCACATGTGCTCCGATGCGTTCGATGGGGCGGGTGAGGTGCACTGTTCCATCCTTGCGGATGTAGTAGTGATAGCCTGTTCCGTTGAATCCGCGACGCCGGTGCAACCGGTCCAAATCTTCCGGAGAAAGTGTACAATCCTCCCTCGTGGCGCTGCAATGCACCACAATCAAGTTGATAATCCTCATGTTAGTGGATGATTTCTAGTTTAGTTAAAAGTCAAATGTTTAGTTAAGCCTACGAAGTTTGTCGTTTACATTTTGTGTACTCCCCACCGCCGTGACATCATTTATGCAGCCGGATCGGGCGCTTCTCCGCCTCCTTCATTACCGCCTCCACCGGGCTTGTCGCTTCCACCAGAGTTGCCGCCTCCTGCACTACCCGCATCGGAAACAAGTTTATCATAACGGGCACACTTCGCACCGGTCACCATCGAACGGGTAGCGGTAGTGCGGTCATGATTCTTAGTCGTTGTCGGTTGGAAGCGGACAGTAAGCGTAGCCTGTGCAGCCGACACTTCGTCAGAAGTTTCCACACCTTTGCCACGAGCCACCATCACCATACGGAAGGTACCAAGACCGTCCACGCTTACGCTTTCCGAAGATTGCAAGTGTTGCCCCATCACCGTCACCAGGTTATCGAGTGTGTTTTTTACGTCACCCGGAGAGAGGGAAGAGTAGGCTGCTATTTCTTTCGAAAGTTGTGCGGAATCTACGTTTCCCGAACGTACAACTCGGGGGTAGAAGAGTTTTTTACCGCTTTTTTTGTCTTCCAGAGTTGACTGGAAGGGTTTGTACAATACTGGCATAATTGTAATAGTTTTTAGTCGTTAATAATTCTAGTTTGTCTGTGTCTTTAAGCTTATCGACAATGCAAATATAAGACTTATTTCTGTCTGTGCAAGAGATTTTAAAAGTGTGCGTTAATAAATTCGTTAATATAAAAATTCGTCACTATACTACTAATTTACAATATATTATGCAATATATTGGCATCATAATCCTCATTAATTCAGTTATTCAGGACACTCAACAAATAATGACCGGGCAGTTTGATTTTTCCGGCACTTGCCCGAATGACGCCGAAACCCTTCCAAACCTTACCACCGATTTCTCCGTAATTACTTTTCAGCACGATTGTATACTGTTCGGAGGGAGGAATATGATAAAGGCGAAGGTTATCCAACAGTCCGGAAAGGTTGCGCGGGTGTCCGTCAGCAGGAGCTTGCATCCGGTCAATATCCGACTGTGTCAGTTCACGTTTCTTCTTCGCCGGTTTTCTGTTAGAAAAATCTCCTCCCTCTTCTTCCTCATCCCCTCCTTTGGGCAAAGGAGGGTTAGGGAGGATGTTTTCTTTCCTTTCTTTTTCTTTTCTTTTTATGAGGGTGCTTTTTGTTGCAGTATCCGGGGATTCTGTTACAGTATCGAGGGTTTGCGTTACAATATCCGGGGTTTCTGCAACAGCATCCGGAAGGGTGGAGTGTACGGTTTCCTCATCCGGCAGCAGACAGTAGTCCGGAGAAATATGACGGCGGCTGCGGCGTTTAGTGATAAAAAGGAACTGCCGCTGAATGTCGGCGGAAGTCAGGATGCCGTAACGTTCGTAGAGAGAGGAATCGAAGAAACCGTACTCCACAAACAGATGAAGCACCCGGCGGACACTATCGTTGTCCGTGCTGAAGAGCTGGTCGGAGAGTTCGTCATAGAAGTCATCGTCGACATGAATATAATAACCCTCGCCCGAATATAGATAAGACAGGGTATAGAGCAGGATCGTGAAGGCGGAATCGCCTTCACGCTTCATCACACGCCGTACGACACGGTCGTGCATAAAATCGGTATTCAAAGGGAAATAGTCAAGCCCTTGTTTTATTCGTCCCATGATATAAATTGTTTTTATAAATCAGTCCGCCAATTCTAATTTTGATCCTGATTTTGATTCTAATTCCAATTCAAAGACTGATCCGGATTGAGATTCAGAACCTGATTCGTATTCAAATTCCGATTCACGGACTTTCCGCCTTTTCCGTTCAATGCTGGCAGCTACGGTTTCAAGGGCATGCAGAATAAGTTCCCGCCGCAACGTGGGATCTTCCGTAGAGGTAATTACCGGATAACTGCTTTCCCTGTCGCATGCCAGGGAGCGTTTCTCGTTCTTCCGGTGGTTCCGGCTGACAGTTTTACGACATTCCTTACAGTAGTTGCCGGGAAGACCGGTTTTCTTATTGATATAAAAGGCACTTGCCGGAAGAGAGCGTTTGCAACATCCGCAAACGCACAGTGTTTGTACTTTTGAGCTTTTCATTTTGTTATCCAATTATAAATTATAAATGCTAGTTTTTATCAGTCAGGTCTGTAATCATCCAAATATGGAGTATTCGTATACAATATGTTATCCTTTTGTTATCCTATTGCCAGGTATTAACATCTGGCATTTCAGGTATTAATGGTTAGAGAAATAGCTATTAACAGTTGAGGGAATAGCTGTTAACAGGTATCAGCAAGCTTTCCGCAGGCGGCGGATGAGAAATTTTCAAGGTTTCGGTGTTTTTCTTGAAGTTTTGCATGGCATATCCGTTTTTAATTTATATTTTTGAAACGTTTTCTATTAATCAATGGGGCAAAGATAGAATATTTTTTCATAAATAAAACAATAGTTTTCATTTTTAATCCCAACTATTTTACAAGTCATTGATTATAAACATATAGTAAACATATTTTTTTAGTCAGCCATTTTATAGCTGCCATTTATAAATCCGGGATTAGTCTTTTAAATAAAAAAAACAGAATGGATACAAATTTGGATGTATTAAGTATCATCAAGCGTGCCAAACAGGCATTAAACCTAAAAAGAGACAGCGAACTAGCTGAATATCTGGGAGTTTCGAGAGCTACAGTCACCAATTGGGGCGCACGAAACAGCATCGATTTCCGCTTGTTACTCGACAAATTGGGGGATAAGGTGGACTACAACTGGCTATTATTGGGAAAAGGGAATCCGAAACATCAGCCGAGACATTGCGAAAGCGAACTGGTGCAGGGAGAAGTCGAGATTATACACAATCCGAAAACACCCGAACCAATAGACGACCGTAGCGTGACATTATACGACATTACGGCAGCTGCGAACCTGAAAACATTGTTCACCAATAAAAAGCAGTATGCACTGGGGAAGATATTGATTCCCAATATATCCGTCTGCGACGGGGCGGTCTACGTCAACGGAGACAGCATGTACCCTATATTGAAATCGGGAGACATTATCGGATACAAGGAAATCAGCAGTTTCGACAACGTCATTTACGGGGAAATATACCTGGTGTCGTTTATGATTGACGGAGACGAGTATCTGGCAGTAAAATACGTAAACCGTTCGGAGAAGGAAGGTCATCTCAAACTGGTAAGTTATAACACACACCACGAACCGATGGATATTCCATTCGCGTCCATCAACGCAATGGCAATTGTGAAGTTCTCCATCAGGAGACACATGATGATGTAAGTTTCACCACCGAGGACGCAGAGGACACAGAGGAACACTGATTTTTTATATTAATCCTCAAAGCCTCCACAGGATGTGTTGTATAAGCGCAGTTGCCACATACCGTACAGGCAGTCACAACTACAAGACAGCCACGACTATGAGAATAAGACCTCTGTGTCCTCTGCGTCCTCTGTGGCGAAATCAGATTTCTTCCCCTTTCAGCGTAGCCGAACTGGCCTCTGTGACACGCACATTGACGAAATCACCGACACGATGCGTCCCTCTGTCGAACACCACCACACGGTTTTGTTCCGTGCGGCCGAACAGTTGATCGCGCGAACGCTTGGAAACACCTTCCACAAGCACTTCATACGTCTTTCCGATGCAACGCTGGTTGGATTCGGCAGACAGACGGTTCTGTAAAGCGATAATCTCATTCAGGCGGCGGACTTTCACCTCTTCGGGCACATTATCTTCAAGATGTTTCGATGCATACGTTCCCGGACGCTCGGAATATTTAAACATGAAAGCAGCATCGTACCCACACGCTTCCATCAGCGAAAGCGACATGGCATGATCTTCTTCCGTTTCAGAATGAAAACCGGAGAAAATATCGGTAGTCAGTCCGCAATCGGGGATGATGCGTTTGATAGCTGCCACCCGGTCCAGATACCATTCACGGGTATACTTACGGTTCATCAGTTTCAGGATGCGGGAACTACCGCTCTGCACAGGCAGATGAATATGTTTACATACATTCGGCACTTGCGCAATCACCTCCAACGTTTCGTCACTCATATCCTTCGGATGAGAAGTCGTGAAACGAATACGTACCCCCGGAGCGGCCTCGGCCACTGTTCGGAGCAACATCGGGAAGGTAACCACTTCTCCTGTCGGCCTCTCAAAACGGTATGAGTTGACATTTTGTCCCAACAGGGTGACTTCTTTATAGCCTTTTGCCACCAAATCTGCCACTTCATTGAGAATGCTTTCCACGTCACGGCTACGCTCACGTCCGCGAGTATAGGGAACGATGCAATAAGTGCAGAAATTGTTACAACCACGCATGATGGACACAAAGCCGGAAATATGATTGCCACAGATACGCGACGGAATCACATCCCGATAAGTTTCGGTAGTAGAAAGCTCCACATTGATTGCTTTCTCGCCAGTCTCTACGGCAGCAATCAAATCGGGCAACGTCAGGTAAGCATCCGGACCGACTACCAGGTCGACATGATGATTCGTTATCAGATCATCCTTTACCCGTTCGGCCATACAGCCCAGCACACCCACAATCAAGCGCTTTTTCTTTTTCTTCAGCGAGTGGAAAAACTCCAGGCGGTTCAGGATCTTCTGCTCCGCATTGTCGCGGATAGAACAAGTGTTCATAAACACAGCGTCAGCCTCTTCCAGCGTTTCAGCTACGGAATAACCCGCCATTTGCATCACCGATGCAATCACCTCACTGTCGGCTACGTTCATCTGGCAGCCGTATGTTTCGATAAACAACTTCTTGTTGTCATCAGTCATTTCAGTTGCGGATTTAAAGTCCGCTCCCGTTAATTCGTTCATACTTAAATCTTAGTTTAAAAATTCGGATGCAAAGATACGGCTTCACTTTCAATAAGTGGTTAATTGACACAGAAATAACGCAAAAATTGATGATTTGGCAAGCAAATTTGTAATTTATGTTAAGAGGATAAACATTTTCCATCCATATACTTGGCAAATTTAAATTTATTTTTCACATTTGTGCAATGAAAGAAACATTAGATTTTTTCATAGTTAAGGTTTAGGTTAAAAAAATTAAGGGGAGCTGTGAAGCTGCCCTTTTTTCATGCCCAAATGTTAGTTCAAACCAGATAAAATGCCTACCTTTGGCGGATAACTATTTAGATGTGAAGCACAATGGAAGATTTTTTGAAATTTCTCTTGATAGCAGGCGTCATTCTTGTGGGAATATTCAAAGAGGTGAATAAAAACAGCAAGGCGAAAAAGGCTAAAGCCAAGCACCCCGTTCCCACAATGCCATCTCCGGTTGAAGTAAACCCCGATGCCGCTCCTATGCCCGAAGCTTGGGGCAGGCCCAAATCCCTGGAAGAGCTGTTCCAGCCGATTCTTCGCGAACAACCGGCTTCCAAACAATTTTCCAAACAGCAAACTTCGAAACAAAAAAAGAAAAAAGAAGAAGTATCCGTGGCTGCATCTCTTGCGAACAGTGTCGCACAGGATGAACAAAACAGTCGGCAAGGTGCTCACTATAATACTCCTCACGATTCACCCGACAATAAAGAAGACTTTACGATTCATTCGGCAGAAGAAGCACGCCGAGCCATTATCTGGGGAGAAATACTTCAACGGAAATACTGACCGACAGTCGGAGGAGACTTCTTTTAAGTATCAAGTATTAAGTATTAAACATGGAGTATCAGGTGTCAACCTGTATACATACATTTTGAGCGAATTTTCAACTAATTAGATATCAACTGTATTTAACACGAAATTTACTATTTATGTCACTCAATCGTATTTCGGCAGCGGAAGCTGCAAGCCTGATTAAACATGGCTACAACATCGGCCTAAGCGGATTTACTCCCGCCGGAACGGCCAAGGCTGTAACAGCCGAACTCGCAAAAATTGCTGAAGCAGAACATGCGAAAGGAAACCCGTTTCAAGTAGGAATTTTTACAGGAGCATCGACAGGAGAGTCCTGCGACGGCGTACTGTCACGTGCCAAAGCGATCCGCTACCGCGCCCCTTATACTACCAACTCTGATTTCCGCAAAGCTGTGAACAACGGAGAGATTGCCTACAACGACATACACCTCTCACAAATGGCACAGGAAGTGCGCTACGGATTCATGGGCAAAGTGAACGTGGCCATCATCGAGGCGTGCGAAGTGACTCCGGACGGAAAGATTTATCTGACTGCTGCCGGTGGTATCGCTCCGACCATCTGCCGTCTGGCCGACCAGATCATCGTAGAGTTGAACAGCGCACACAGCAAATCCTGTATGGGTCTGCATGACGTGTACGAACCGCTCGACCCGCCTTACCGCCGCGAAATTCCTATCTATAAACCGAGTGACCGCATCGGACTGCCTTACGTTCAGGTAGACCCGAAAAAGATTATAGGCGTAGTAGAAACCAACTGGCCGGACGAAGCCCGTTCTTTCGCCGCTGCCGATCCGTTGACCGACAAAATCGGACAGAATGTTGCCGACTTCCTCGCTGCCGACATGAAACGCGGTATCATTCCGTCTACTTTCTTACCCCTGCAATCGGGTGTAGGAAACATCGCCAACGCCGTACTTGGTGCATTGGGACGTGATAAAACGATTCCTCCATTCGAAATGTACACAGAGGTAATACAGAACTCCGTGATCGGACTGATTCGCGAAGGACGTATCAAATTTGGTAGTGCCTGCTCACTGACAGTTACAAACGACTGTCTGGAAGGTATTTACAACGATATGGATTTCTTCCGCGATAAATTGGTTCTCCGTCCGTCGGAAATCTCAAACAGCCCGGAAATAGTACGCCGTCTCGGTATCATTTCTATCAATACAGCCATCGAAGTCGACCTGTACGGCAACGTAAACTCTACCCATATCGGCGGAACAAAAATGATGAACGGTATCGGTGGTTCGGGAGACTTTACCCGCAACGCTTACATCTCTATCTTCACTTGTCCGTCTGTGGCTAAGGAAGGTAAGATCAGTGCAATCGTACCGATGGTATCCCACCACGACCACACGGAGCACGATGTCAATATCGTCATCACCGAGCAAGGTGTTGCCGATCTTCGTGGCAAGAGTCCGAAAGAACGCGCACAAGCCATCATCGAAAACTGTGCTCATCCTGACTACAAAGAGCTTCTTTGGGATTACCTCAAACTGGCCGGCAACCGCGCGCAGACTCCACACGCTATTCAGGCTGCACTTGGTATGCACGCAGAGTTGGCTAAGAGCGGCGATATGAAGAATACCAATTGGGCTGAATACGCCAAGTAAATAGAATATAGGATTTACAATATTCGATTCTAAACAAGTATAATTGTATTCTCTGGTAAACAAAATCCAACGATTTTTGCTTATTAGAGAATACAATTATCTTTTTATAGAAAAATCAATAAGTTATAGAAGAATCAATAAGCACTCTATAAAGAGTAGAAACTTAACCTATGACAACATAGAAATCGGATTCAACAACGAAATTCCACTTGGGTTGTTTTGGGGTGTCAAAACACTTTTCTTTAGGAAAGTGCTTCTGCTGCACAGAGCTTTAGCAGGGATAAGTCTTTCAAGTTGGGTATTATGGCACCATCTATTTCCCAATAATCACCTCACACACCTTATCCTGAAATGCCCGTGCCTTAGCTGCCGAAAGCACATTCTGGTTCATAATGGCAAAGGCTACTTCATGTCCGTTTTTCATCTTCAGATAGCCCGCAAGCGCATTTATTGCCGTAAACGAACCTGTTTTGGCATGAACATTCCGGAAGGCAGGAGTACCTTTCATCCGGAATTTCAATGTTCCGTCCACTCCGCCAACGGGAAGAGATTTATATAACATCTGAAACACCTCTGTTTGCGAGTACGCATATTTCAGAAAATCCACCAGCAGGGCAGGAGAGAGGTAATTATAATTGGACAGTCCGCAACCGTCGGCAATCTTATAGTCTTTCGGGTCATGCCCCAGGCGACGGATCAATTTCATAATCTCGACAATACCATCTTCGGCAGCTACCTGCTTCTTTCCCGTAGCCTGCGCCCCTAAGCGACAGAGCAATGCTTCCGCATTGAGATTATCACTCTCTTTCATCAACTGGTTCAGCACTTTCTGCACGGGAGTATTCCAGCAAGCCATCCGTTCTACAGTCACACTATCACGAGGCAATTCGGCAAAGCCATACGACTGGGGAGTCGTGATTCCTTTCCCACGAAGACGCTCCAGGAAAGTATGCATAAAGAAACGGGGAGAGTCGTAGATGTTTACATCGTCCTTTCTGATTGAAGTGACATTGCCCGAAACAAGGAGATTGTTTCCATTCGTCAACCAGTCTCTCGTGAAAGAGAATTTTCCGGCAGAAGAGGTACGTGTTTTCGTCTGATTCGTCACTGTATAATAGGAGGATACAGGTTGGCAGGAAACACTCGCGGTATCTCCCTGCACCGTAGAAGGAACGACAGAAACCTGTACAGTCCCCTTGCAGAACATCAATGGAGAGAGATAGGCTGATAGCCCGCAGGGGTATCGTCCCATGCCCATCCACTACCCCAATAAAGAGAGTCTTTCATCGAAACATCGCCGTACACCTGTCCGTTAATCACCGAAAAAGGGAAAGTGATTACCTCTTCTATCAATGAATCCATCGACTGGCTGTTAAATTCAGGATCGAATCCGCCTACCACATACAGGTTGCCTTGCAAAGTATCATGTTCTATCACGCCATCGTGCCATACTTCCGTGCGGAAAGGTTCGGCAGCTTCGGGGCGGGAGAGTGCGGTAATAGCCGTCAGCAGCTTCATGGTAGAGGCAGGACGGGAAAGTTTCTCCGCACGATAGTTATAAAGTGATTTCTTAGCCGTCAGATCGTAGACGGATATACCGACCTCGGATGCTTCGGGGAGCATCTTCTTGATAAGCGAATCTATCCGGGAGAAATTTTGTTGTCCCCAAAGTGGCAACAAACAAACTGAAAGGGCGACCAACAAAAGACTTTTTTTCATACAATACAGTTTATGATATCAACAAATGTACAATGACACATCACCATACAAACTATTGCCAATAAGGCCGGAATGATTATATATTTTCTCATCATATATTTGATTTTATCAGTAAGATACCCGCATCAATGAACGATCGCAGATATCGGAATCCGTTTATAACACTTCCCGGAAAATCTCTCCTACCGTAGGATGTGGGAAAACAATCTTTTTCCATTGCGCCGCCGTCAATCCGAGCTCAATGGCAGTGCCCGCAAGAGTGATAATCTCCGAAGCCGGATTGCCCAATACATGGGCTCCAATCACCCGTTGCTGTTCATCCAACAATACTTTACAGACTCCGTTCACGCCTTCATTCTCCGCCACAAAACGACCGGAGTAAGCCATCGGTAGTTTGATAACCTGATAAGTGATACCTTTTGCCAACGCCGATTCCTCCGTTTCACCCACTCCAGCAATCTCCGGATTGGTATAGACTACGCCCGGAATAGCCCGATAACTCATGGCATCTTCCTTTCCCAAGATGGAATGTACGGCAACTTCCGCTTCACGAACAGCCGTATGGGCGAGCAAAGAGAATCCTGTCAGGTCACCACAAACATACACGCCCGGCACAGAAGTCTGCATCTTTTCATTAACTCTGATAGCGCCACGCTCTGTCTTCTCCAAATTCAAGTTTTCGAGCCCGAAACCTTTCGCCACCGGGCGACGGCCGACACTCATCAACAGCTTCTCTGCAATGACACTGCCGTTTCCCTCCGCGTTCTCATAAGAAACAACAGCCCCTTCTTCCGTTTGCGACAAGCCGACCACTTTCGTACTAAGCAGGAATTTAATACCTCGTTTTGTATATTCTGCACGGAGCAAAGCGGAAAGCTCCTTATCCATTCCACCCAGGATTTCGTCCATCATCTCAACCACCGTCACTTGTACTCCCAAACTATTGAAGAACGACGCAAACTCCATACCGATTACCCCGCCACCAACAATAGCCAGAGAAGCCGGCAATTCTTTACTGTCCAAAGCATCCCTGTGCGTCCAGTAGTTCACCGCGTCCACTCCCGGAATAGGGGGAATGAAAGTTTCCGAACCCGTACATAATATCAGATTCTCTCCTTCGTAAGTCTCTTCCCCGCAGCGAACCGTATTTTTATCAATGATCTGCGCTTCTCCTGATACAATTGTAACATTGTTGGCAGTCAGCTTCGCTTTCACTCCCAGCACCAGTTTACGCACTACCTTACTTTTACGCGCTATTATCTTAGGCAAATCGAAAGAGACTTCCGGGATATTGACTGCATACTTTGATGCATGTTTTGCACTGTCATAAGTCTTTGCCGAATACAACAATGTTTTCGTAGGAATACAACCTTCATTCAGACAGACGCCACCCAGACTATTCTTTTCGATAAGCAATACGCTCAAACCGCCTTTACCGGCAGTTTCGGCAGCCGTATATCCCGCAGGACCGCCACCAATGATAATTACTTGATATTTCATAGTATATAATCAGTTAATCTTTTCATTATTATCAAAACATGCTACGATTCATCTGCTTGAGAGTCTACAGGGTCTATTGCCTCCGTGGCCTTTATTTTCTTTGCGAACATTCTCTTTTCGAGTAGTTCTGCAAATTCCTGTTCCTTGACAGGCATCACCGAAACAAACTTCCCTTTTCCGTATTCTATCAGGATATAATCCGTCACCGAGAAGCGGCCGAATTTCATGGAATGGTATTTCCTGACTGCGGTAATTTCGGAAAGCGGGATGATCTTCTTGCGAATAAAACGACCACGTGAGACTTCCAGATCACCGTTTGTTGTCAATGTATAAGTAGTGTGTATAATTTGTTCGATCACTACAATCAGCATCAACATAAACAGTACCGCCACTAAGATATACTTACACCACAA
Organism: Bacteroides sp. AM54-2NS; assembly: GCF_003602935.1. Lineage (NCBI taxonomy): Bacteria > Pseudomonadati > Bacteroidota > Bacteroidia > Bacteroidales > Bacteroidaceae > Bacteroides > Bacteroides sp. AM54-2NS. Next base: position 122,306 of record NZ_QTMZ01000001.1, on the reverse strand, counting down.
TGCGCCGACGGCATTCACAGTAAGCACCACCAACAGGAAATATTGGTACCAGGCGATGCGGGCATGAAAAATTCGATTCATTTTGTCAGATTTTTGCCTGCAAGGTAGCAATTTTATGAATTAGTGACAACGAAAAGTACAACGAAGTAACTTATTTTGTAGCTTTGCGGTGAGAAATAACAAGATTATGGTAAGAAAATTCGATTTCCTCGTTATCGGTTCCGGAATTGCCGGTATGAGTTTTGCGCTGAAAGTGGCGCACAAAGGTAAAGTTGCTCTTATCTGTAAAAGTGGGCTGGAAGAAGCCAATACGTACTTCGCCCAGGGAGGTGTAGCCTCCGTCACCAACCTTCTGGTGGATAATTTCGACAAGCACATTGAAGACACAATGATTGCCGGCGACTGGATCAGTAACCGTGCCGCAGTAGAAAAAGTAGTGCGCGAAGCTCCCGCACAAATTGAAGAACTGATTAAGTGGGGAGTGGACTTTGACAAGAACGAGAAAGGCGAATTTGACTTGCACCGCGAAGGCGGACACTCGGAGTTCCGTATTCTTCACCATAAAGACAATACGGGAGCAGAAATTCAGGACAGCCTGATTAAAGCCGTACAACGCCATCCGAATATCACGGTCATCGAAAACCAGTTTGCCATTGAAATCCTGACACAGCATCACCTGGGAGTGACTGTAACCCGCCAGACACCGGACATCAAATGTTATGGTGCTTATATCCTCGATCCGAAAACGGGAAAAGTAGATACCTATCTTGCTAAAGTGACGCTAATGGCTACCGGTGGAGTAGGGGCTGTTTATAAAACAACCACTAACCCGCTAGTCGCTACCGGAGACGGTATCGCCATGGTTTACCGTGCCAAAGGTACGGTGAAGGATATGGAGTTTGTACAATTCCACCCTACCGCCCTGTATCATCCGGGAGACCGCCCTTCTTTCCTGATAACGGAAGCAATGCGTGGTTACGGAGGTGTACTGCGTACAATGGACGGCAAAGAGTTCATGCAGAAATATGATCCCCGTCTTTCGCTCGCTCCCCGTGACATCGTGGCACGCGCCATCGACAACGAGATGAAGAACCGTGGAGACGACCATGTATACCTGGACGTCACCCACAAAGATCCCGAAGAAACAAAGAAACACTTCCCCAATATCTACGAGAAATGTCTTAGCCTGGGCATCGACATCACGAAAGATACATCCCGGTAGCCCCGGCCGCCCATTATCTCTGCGGAGGTATCCTTGTCGACCTGGACGGACAATCTTCTATCGAACGCCTTTATGCCGTGGGAGAATGTTCCTGCACAGGATTGCATGGAGGCAACCGCCTGGCTTCCAACTCACTGATAGAAGCAGTCGTATATGCCGACGCTGCTGCCAAACACAGTCTGCAAGTGGTCGATCAATATTCTTATAATGAAGATATTCCCGAATGGAACGATGAAGGAACCCGTTCGCCGGAAGAAATGGTGCTCATTACGCAAAGTATGAAGGAAGTGAACCAGATTATGAGTACGTATGTAGGTATTGTCCGCAGCGACCTCCGTCTGAAACGTGCCTGGGACAGACTCGATATTATCTACGAAGAGACTGAAAGCCTGTTCAAACGTAGCGTAGCGTCCAGAGAAATCTGCGAATTGCGTAATATGGTGAATGTGGGTTATCTGATTATGCGCCAAGCAATGGAGCGTAAGGAAAGCCGCGGATTACATTATACGATAGATTATCCTCACGTGAAGAAATGATTATGAAAACATTGATTCGGACCTTTATTCTTTTCTTCTGCATAACGGGACTAGCTTCCTGCTATGCAGGTATTCCACTGAAAAGCGGAAAATCGGAAAATAACCAGACTTATGAAGTCAGTTATCTGTTCGAGCACGACGGAGTGAAAGTGTACCGTTTTCTCGATCTGGGAAACTATGTGTATTTCACGACCCGGGGAGATGTAACCAGTATCAAGAATGATTCAACGGAAGAGAGGACGATTACTATTTATAAAGACAGTATACCAAACCGATAACGAAAAGAGGCTGTCTAATTAGTCTCTTTTTAACGATTTCACCCCTATCAGCAGTTCAAATAATGACTCTGACAGGGGTGATTTCTTTTTTTCGGGGCATGTTAGACAGCCTCTTCCTTTATTTAAATCATTCGAGATTTATCTATTCATCCGTAGATTAATAGTTTTCCTTCTTCACCTCGAAATAAGCCTGTGGATGCAGACATGCCGGGCAAACTTCAGGAGCTTCCTTACCGATTTCAATGTAACCGCAGTTACGGCATTGCCATACCACTTCGCCTTCTTTAGCGAATACAGTCATATTTTCGATGTTATTTACGAAGGCAAGATATCTTTCTTCGTGACCTTTTTCTGCGATGGAGATATTGCGGTACATAGCAGCAATCATCGGGAAACCTTCCTGTTCTGCCACGTCAGCAAAGTGAGGATAATCCAGTGACCATTCTTCATGTTCACCCGCTGCGGCAGCGCGAAGATTTTCAAGTGTATTACCAATTACACCGGCCGGATAGCTGGCAGTGATTTCTACCATACCGCCTTCGAGGAACTTAAACATACGTTTTGCATGTTCTTTTTCCTGATCGGCAGTTTCAGTGAAAATAGCCGCAATTTGTTCGTAGCCTTCTTTTTTAGCTGCACTTGCGAAATAAGTGTAACGCATTCTAGCCTGTGATTCTCCTGCGAATGAAGTCAACAGATTTTTCTCTGTTTGAGTTCCTTTAATACTCTTAGCCATAATTCTATATATATTTTAAATTGGTTGATTACCAAACGTAACTTGTCGTACTATTTATAACGCAAATATAAACGATTTGTTCACAATAAACCACCTTTTCTTAATGAATAAAAACTATCACCTCATTGATGAAATCTATCAACAGACAAATAGTATGTTCAAAAACATACTTATTTCGATTATTTTATCTAATTTTGCAACCTCTACTTTGCAAAAAAGTACAGAGTACACGTATAATAACATCTAAAAATGAAGCTATTTGAATTTAAACCCAAACTGGTTTCTTGTCTAAAGAATTATTCGAAAGAAACGTTTATGGCGGACCTGATGGCCGGCATCATCGTAGGTATCGTAGCGCTTCCACTGGCTATCGCTTTCGGTATCGCTTCGGGAGTTTCGCCCGAAAAAGGTATTATCACCGCTATCATTGCGGGATTCATCATTTCCCTGTTGGGAGGCAGCAAAGTCCAGATCGGCGGTCCTACGGGAGCATTTATCGTCATTATCTATGGCATCATACAACAATACGGCGAGGCCGGACTGATTGTAGCCACGCTGATGGCGGGCGTACTCCTTGTATTATTAGGAGTGTTCAAGCTGGGAGCGGTCATCAAATTCATTCCTTACCCTATCATCGTCGGATTTACCAGCGGTATCGCCGTCACTATTTTCACAACCCAGATTGCCGATATTTTCGGTTTATCTTTCGGAGACGAGAAAGTGCCGGGAGACTTCGTCGGGAAGTGGCTGATTTATTTCCGACACTTCGACACGATCAACTGGTGGAATACCATCGTTAGTATTGTCAGCATTATTATTATCGCCATCACTCCGAAGTTCTCAAAGAAAATTCCCGGCTCGCTGATTGCCATCATCGTAGTCACGGTAGCCGTTTACCTGATGAAAACTTTCGGAGGGATCGACTGCATCCAGACAATCGGCGACCGCTTCACCATCAAATCGGAGTTGCCCGATGCCGTTGTGCCTGCGTTGGATTGGGAAGCTATCAGGGAACTGTTTCCGGTGGCTATCACCATTGCCGTATTGGGAGCTATCGAGTCGCTGCTGTCTGCCACGGTAGCCGACGGTGTGATAGGCGACCGCCACGATTCCAATACAGAACTGATTGCACAGGGAGCTGCCAATATCATAGCTCCTCTGTTCGGAGGTATTCCTGCCACCGGAGCCATCGCCCGTACCATGACGAATATCAACAACGGGGGTAAGACACCGATAGCCGGAATCATCCATGCAGTAGTATTGCTGTTGATTCTGCTCTTCCTGATGCCACTCGCACAATATATCCCGATGGCATGCCTTGCCGGAGTACTGGTCATCGTATCTTACAACATGAGCGGATGGCGTGTATTCAGAGCTTTACTGAAGAATCCGAAATCGGACGTTACCGTACTGCTTATCACGTTCTTCCTGACCGTTATCTTCGACCTGACCGTCGCTATCGAGGTAGGATTGGTGATTGCTTGCGTTCTCTTTATGAAACGTGTCATGGAGACTACCGAAATCTCGGTGATTACCGATGAGATTGACCCGAATAAAGAATCGGATATTACCGTACACGAAGAAAACCTGATGATTCCCAAAGGTATAGAGGTATACGAAATCAACGGCCCTTATTTCTTCGGCATCGCTACCAAGTTTGAAGAAACAATGACACAACTGGGAGACCGCCCAAAAGTACGTATCATCCGTATGCGCAAGGTTCCGTTCATCGACTCCACAGGTATTCATAACCTGACTGCTCTCTGCGAAATGTCGCAGAAGGAAAAGACTACCATTATTCTTTCGGGAGTCAACGATAACGTGCATAATGTACTGGAAAAAGCCGGATTCTACGAGTTGCTGGGAAAAGAGAATATCTGTCCGAATATCAACGTAGCATTGGAAAGAGCAAAAAGTCTGGTAGAATAACGCTAATTATCAACTACTTACAGGAGCTATATACCGTGCATGTTGGACATATAGATCCAATGTGTATGGCATATATGACCTGCGTGTTGGATCTATATGTCCAACACGCAAGCTATATATAGTCTATTTAATCAATCGCCACCTTACTAGACTTAAAAAATAATCCGCGCTTATGCGCCGCCCTCCACACCTGCCTGGCTTGTCTTACTCCAGCATCACTTCATCAAAAAAGATTCTCGATGTCTGTCCCGGTCTCACATGAGATGCAGGACAAACTCCCGGACCTTTGGCGGTCACACGTACATAACGGGCCTGTGTGCCTCCCAGTTCAATGACAGGTTTTCTATAAAATTCCCTTCACGGAAAATCTCTTCAGACGTGAAGCTCTGCACAACGGCTTCGCGGAACTTGGAGTTATCATCCGAAACTTCCACCCTCACGGATGCCGGTTTATGGATAGCCATTCCATTGTTCGTGATGCATCCCAATGTCAACGTGTTCAGCATTTCCGGCTTCAGCAAGTCAATCGTAAAAGAGACAGAGTCATTGTCCGCCCATGAGCACCACTCGAAATCCGAATATTTCAGGCTTCCGCGTATTCCATTCGTCAGGAGCTTTTCAGTCGGATTGGTTCCCAGTACAGGTTTGGCGGTAGCCAAGTTCCATCGGACAGGAAGTATCAATGTCTTTCCCATCTGTCTGCCGTACGCAAAAGTTGCACCTTTTAGGGTAAGCGCCTCTTTTACAGGCACTATTTTTTCGTAGAGCGGTGAAGTTGCCGTAGGTTCGCTGCCGTCCGTCGTATAATGTATCTCCATATCGGGGCGGATACATTCCAGTTTCACCTCAAGCATTCCGTTGTTTGGAGTTACTGTATGCTGGATATTGTACATTGAATGGGCGTAAACGATGCCTTTAGCTGTCAGATGTTCATTATAGGCATCCAGTCCTTTCAAAAACGCAGTCCAGTCCTTGTGTTCAGGCTGTGTCCATGCCACTTCCGCCAGGGCGGCAAGACGGGGGAACACTAAATAATCGACATCTTCCGGCTTATTGCAGAACTCCGTCCACATAGATGCCTGTACGCCCTTTAACAAAGAAGCATATTCCGGTTTCCAGTCCGCTTGCACAGGTTCGTAATCGTAGATGTCTTTCAGCGTGTTATTTCCAAAATAAGTTTGGGGTTCGAACCATTGCGGGCCTTGATAACGAATCAGATACAAGATGCGGGCAGGGGTCATAATGAACTGATGTCCTTTTTCCGCGGCTTTCAAAGCAGCCGTACCAAGTCCGCGCCAGCCTTGGATGATAACACCTTCCGGCAGGAAACTGCTATTTGTCAGTTCATCCCAACCTATCACTCGCGTCCTTTGCTGCGTACATAGTCGCTCATCCGTTTCATAAAGTAACCTTGCAGGTCTTCTTCGTTGGCAAGGTGCTCTTTCTTTATCCGTTCCTGGCAAAGCGGGCATTTTTTCCAGTACCCTTTCTGCGCCTCATCTCCTCCCAGATGAATATATCGTGAAGGGAAGATTGCCATCACTTCATCTAAAACATCTTGCAAGAATGTAAATGCACTATCGTTTCCGGCACAATAAATCACTCCCGAATTACTTCCGCCCAAACCCGGAATTACTCCGATGTAACTGTCTACTACGGGGCAGGCCAGTTGCGGATAGGCAGCCAGTGCAGCGTTGCTGTGAGCCGGCATATCTATTTCGGGGATAATTTCTATCTGGCGGTCGGCAGCATAGGAGACCATTTCTTTAATATCTTCCTGTGTATAAAATCCACCGATAGGAGTGGGTTCACCCGGTTCGGCGTTACGGCGGAAATAGAAGGGAACGTCCATGCGGTTCACTCTCCATGCTCCCACTTCCGTCAAACGGGGATATTTCTTGATTTCCAATCGCCAGCCGTTATCGTCCGTGAGATGGAAATGAAGCGTATTGATTTTGAGCATGCCCATACAGTCGATGATACGCAACACGTTTTCCTTGGGAATGAAGAAACGGGCGGCATCCAGCATCAATGCCCGATAGCCGAAGCGTGGCTCATCCTGAATGGTTACTGCGGGGATACTCCATCGGATATTCTTAGCCTGTTGATTGCCTTCAACAGCCGACGGCAACAATAGGCGGATGGTCTGTAATGCATAGAAAAAGCCTTTTATATCCGATGCCTTTACCTGAATCTGTTCCGGAGTAACTGCCAACTGATAGGCTTCGCTTTTTAAAGAAGAGTCGGTTGTAAAGCAGACATGGCTCTTCTCACTGCCACCTATTGCCAACTGTGGGGTGATCCCCGAGCTTCTCTTCAATAAGTTTATAAAGTTGCGGACGATGACAGCCTGCTCGTGGTTCTCTACCGAAAACAGCGTTTGAGAAGAGAAAGTAAAGTTACCCTCTCCCGGCACGACCTGCGCCGGACGGGGAACTATTGAAATAGGGGGAGATGTCAAGTTGGCGGCATGCATACTAATCAAAGACGTCAATAGCACGAGAATAATTAAGATTTCTTTCTTCATGGTAATAAAACTTTTAAGAGTGAAAATGTCGAAAGAGATGCATAAACACCTGACTTCCGACATTTTATCAATTAATCTATTGAAAACAGAACACTATATTAGTAGAATAATTGACCTGCATTTGCCCAGTATGTCACACCTTCGTCCGAATACGTGCTATTCGTATAAAAACGAATCCAATCAATTTCCATCATAGGTGTATTCGGATCGGTCTTAGGTTCGGAAATAGCCTTCAATACACTATCCCATCCGTCCGGACGATTGTCTGCCGGAGCAAAAAGGAAATCCAAAGCCAAGCCATCTGCAGGAGCAAAACCCCAAGAACTTGTCGAAGGGACATCTACATTCGTACTTCCATTGATTCCTACTTTTATTCCATCTGTAGTCAATTCTACCCAATAAATATTATAATCACCAATTTTGGGGAGTGGGCTTGTTTTAGTACCATCTTCCATTGTCGAGAAAACACCTTGTGTCACCAAGTTTCCTTTCGTATTTCTAAGAATATCGATTCTCTGTATTTGTTTATCAAATACGCCCCCAGGTGCATCTCTAAGCTCAATGACCGGAACAATACCCGTACGATCTCCCGTCACACGCACTCTCATTTCTATACGCATTCCCGGATTGATGTGTATAAAACGGGTAGAAGCACCTGAACCGCCTCTTCCAATATATACAGCAGCCGAACCGTAATCTCTACTCGCACCAAGTCCGTCTCCCGGTGTGGAACCAGCTTGTACCCACAATTGATAAGTACCGTCTTCTGTTACATTAGAACATTTATCGCGATTAGCAGCAAACACATCTTGTATTGATTTAGTTGGAATATAATTAAAAGACCAATGCCTATAGTTACCAAACGACGTATTCGGCTTCGTCGGCATACTCCACCCGAAAGAGCTTTGTATAAAATGGAACTCTACGCCACTCCAGAATTTCCATCCTTCCTCTGCTAATTTCTGGTTGGGATGCGAAGTTAACGAAGCATAATCAGTTCCAGGTTTAGCACCCGTTTTTCCGGTTATTTCTACAGACGAGCTTCTGTCACTCCCCCACCAAGCATCGAATTTGCTTTTATTGCCTTTAGATACAAATGGATATTCCGGATGTTCATACACCAAGGTCGGATCATACATATCCGGATTGGCAAGAGATTCGAGGTCAGTCATCATAATTACTAATTTATCAGACTTCATCGGATTAGCTTCAGAGTTTGAAGTGAAATTCAATGTCAACTCCTTGTCTCCTGTCTTCGCTCCATCCATAACTAAAGATATAGGGTCAGTTTTTGCGTTCAGCGCTCCTGCAGGAATAGTCAGTTCACTGGGCAAATTTTCAAAAGAGCTCTCATCCTCCGCTTTTGCGCTGATACTTACCACAATAGGTATTGCCCTCGGTTTATCCAGACTGGCTACCAACACAAATTTATCACCTTCCGTTACTATATTGTCCGCATTGCCTTGTATTGCCATATTTACCCGATAGTAATCGGACACTTTCATAGGAAACTAGGGTTACCAATCTCGTATCCGCGGGAAAAAGCTACAAAATTAAAGTTTTTACTTCCTTCCAATCCAGTTTCTTTCAGAGGGAACTCAACACGAATACTCTTCTCACCTTTCGGAAAAGTAACGATGTTATGAAAATCTTTGAATACGCCGGACACATCCTCCGTACCAGTTTTAGCGGTAAAATAAATATCAAAATCTTCGTTAGCCAAAACCTCGCTCCATCCTTATCCGGATTAATATCCAAATCGACAACTAACTTTTCGCCCATTACAAAAGTCGTATTATTGACAGTCATCGTAAAAGGAACAGCTTGTGGTAAAGGCAAATACTTAGTTTCATCTTCACATCCCATCAAGCATACACCCAATAGAGATATTGAAAATAGTTTGTAGAATATATTCTTCATGTTTTTTTCTTTATAATTATCAATGAACTTAAGTTGATGCTTCTCAATTTTTGCGCCACCCCGGATTCTGTGTCAGTTCTTTATTCAATGATATCTCGCTCGGTGGAATCGGAAGTAGATAATCACGTCCCGCATCAAACTGGAACCCACGTGGAAGAACATTTTTCAGTGGATCCAAGTAATCGTTATTGTCTACCAGAATTTGAGCCAATTCTTCATTCTTCGGATCAATTGATTTATATAAAACGCTGCCGGCTCCAAAGTAAGCGCCTCCGCCACGTTTCCCCTGGAATAACTTATGTGCTCTCCAACGCATCAAATCATCCAAACGCATTCCCTGCAATGGCAGTTCAGAGCGTCTTTCCCGACGGATTTCTTGCAGATTGGCAGAAATTGTATAACCAAAATCAGGGAAATTGGGATCAATAGCTGATGGAGCGAGATAAGTGACTCCGGCCCGTTCGCGTAATGGCTTTATAGTCTTCTCCAAAACAGCAGCGTCACATTTTCCCAATTCTTCCGCAGCTTCTGCATAAGCCAGCAAGGCTTCTGCATAACGAATCATTGGAGTGGCAGTTTCTCCCTGCCCACTTACGAATGTAGTATCAATTCCCATACGGATATGATAGCCGGTAGTATTACTCTGATTTCCGGTACTTACAATTTGAGGAGGATTGATTAAATCTTTATCTTCCTCTGAATAAGCCTTCACCAGCATTTTCTTAGCTCCTTTCACTGTCATCGATTTGTATTTACAGTCCGAATGCATTACAGTGGCCAGCAACCGACCATCCCTATCCTTAAAAGATTCATTGAAATCTTTAAATTTTGCGGCTGTGGGATCAATAAAGTTGCCATCCACACTTAAATAATTATCTACTAATGATTGAGAAAGTCCGGCTGGTCCTTCAGCATCACACATTCCACTGGATAAATTCGTATTTAAACTGTGAACCAAGTTGTCGGCAATTGAATATTTCTTCCAAAACAACACTTCCTGAGTAGCCGACAAATCTTTTGAATTGAACAGGTTTCCATACTACGCATCATCAATATTCTTCACTGATTTATCATTCTCTTTTGTGTTTAATGTAATACCCATTTGAAACAATTCATCCCCCAAAGTAAGTACTTGCTGCAAAAAATCATCTGATTTATACTCGGCAGCGGCAAAGTCAGTACCTTTATGATATTTCTCCCACGTACCTTCAAAGAGTGCCACTCTCATCGCCATAACCATAGCAGCTTCTTTACAAATACGCAATCCCTGATATTTGCTGCGGGAATATAGCAACTCTTTAGCTGCCTTCAAATCATCAAGAATGAATTGTGCCACTGCCGAACGATCACGTGCCGGAATCTGTAACCCGCCAACGGTAGCGTTTCCATCCCAAAACTTGTCCATCACAGGAATACTGCCGAATTTAGTCAACAAGTAATAGTGCCAATATGCACGAAAGAAATAGGCTTCTCCTTTCAGAGATAATACTTCCGCTGTTTCTTCAGCTGCCGGTACTTTATAATATTCTAAGAAGTAATTGACACTACGTAGATTCTGGTATCCTTTCTGCCATTCTGTTACGCCTCCGATAGATTCTTGCAACTCCCCGTTCATACGCCTGTCATACACCATGGCTACCATATTATCACTATTCTTTTCTTCTCCCATTATTCCCATGCCATAGGCACCTGCAGAAGGAAGAGCAATATACAAACCATTGACATAATTAGTCACGGCACTTTGATTCGTCAAGAATGTCTCGCTACTGGGCACCACCAAAGGCACTTTATCCAGAAAGTCAGAACAGGAAGTCAATAAAGTACCGGCTAAAGCTACTGCTAATAAATATATTTTTTTCATCATTATCCTCTATTTAAAAAGTAAAATCAAGTCCGAATACAAAATTCCGGTTTAGCGGATACACCATACCATTACCATTAGATACGACCGGTGAGGTTAGACCCGGAGCCTCTGTAGTAGTACCTCCAGCCATTCCGTTCACCTGATTAAGCGTTTCCGGATCAAACTGTTTTGGCAATTTTGTTACAGTAAACAGGTTATCGCATGCTACATACAATTTCAGTCGACTAATACCGATATGTTTTAGCAACTTCTTATCGAAATTATATGATACAGTCAGGTTCTTCATACGCATATAAGCTGCATTCAATAAATAGCGAGTTGAATTATACCCTGTATTTACATAAAAGTCCTGATTATTTTTCCAGCTAGTCAGACGAGGCAAAAAGCCATTCGGAGTCTCCGGGCTGAAATAATCCAGATGCTCCTTGAAGTTATAGCTACCTGCACTAAACATATAGCTACTTCCCGAAATCGGGAAATCCCTTTTTGCCACTCCTTGCAATAAAGTAGATACTTCAAAACCCTTATATCCCACATTCAAATTGATACCGAACGAATATTTGGGAGTTGTATTACCAATAATCTTCAAGTCACCATGATTGTATATCGTACCGTCACCACCATCTATTTTCCCATCATTATTGGAATCTATATATTTCAAATCTCCACGACGCCACATGTCATCCGGCTTGAGCGCACTCATATCCACCTTTCGCAAGTAATCATCAATCTCACGGTTTGTCATGAAAAGGTCGTCAGCCTGATACCCCCAAATCTCACCAAGATCCATCCCTTCATAATATCCTTTATTAGGACCATACCCGGTGTGATTATTGTAAATGGTTCCATCTGGATTATTATATTTGGTAACGACAGCCTTATAGCTAAACACATTGAATCCTACGCCATAACTAAATCCACATTTCAGCTGATCATGCCAGTTCACCGAAAGCTCCCATCCGCGGTTACGCAATGTAGCATTATTTATTTTAGAGCGGTTTTCGGAAGCTATACCACTAATATCGGGAATAGCTTCGGCCGGACCAATCATATCCCTTGTCATGCGCTGGTATATATTTGCTTCTAAAGAAAGCCGATTGTCGAACAGCATCAAATCAAGTCCCAAGTTTGCATTATCCACTTTTTCCCATGTAATAAACGGACTTACCATTTTAGGGGTCTTTGCTATCGTTCCCTTGATAGCACTGGCAGAAGAGGCAGTAGGCAATAACCAACCATTAGATCCCAAAGCATCCAATGACATAGTAGCCAGATAATCGTATAATCCGGCTCCATTCTGATTACCCAGACGACCATAAGACACACGGACTTTCAATTGAGACACCGGAAGTTTCAGCCTCTGGAAGTAATCTGTTCTGGCAATATCATAACCAGCAGAGAATGAAGGGAAAAATCCCCAACGGTTTCCTTTTGCAAAACGTGAAGAGCCATCATAACGCCCGCTGAACTCAAAGAAATATATATTGTCATAATTCCAGTTCAACTTAAGGTAAGCCCCCATTGTAGCCCAATGTGTACGATCTTCTCCGGCTATGACGTTCCCGCTGGCATTTGCAAAAGAAAAGATATCATTACTCATCATTCCATCTTTATACATATACTCATTGGAATCTTCTTTCATTTCCATTTGGAATCCCGCCATTGCCTTGAAAGAATGTTTTCCCCATTGCTGAATATACATACTGGACACATTAGGCGACAAATAATAATTGAACAGACTTCCACGGGCATAAGAACCGAACTTCATTAACTTCCAATCGATATTCGGATAAGAGAATCCTTGCCTGCGTCCAGTAGCATCACCCGGTTTTAGCGTCCCTAAAGGAGTTTCATATTGCGGATTCTCATATAGAATCATATTGTTATTTTCTACATCAAAACGTATCTTCATTTCAGCCGTAACATCCCATCCTTTCATTAGAGTAGCCGTAGCGGATACTGACAAGGCATCTGAAAGCCGATTATTTTCATAATTCGAATTTTGCATGAAAAGCGTTTCGTTCCAGCTGGGAATATTATATTTTGAATCAATCGGCAAATGTGTTACTTGTGACGGACGATGCGAACCTATCTTATTATAAATAATAGACTGGTTGGGCATCGGACGTTTTATCATTTGCAAAGTTATATTATTATTTAGGTTGAATCTCAACCAGTCAGTAGGCTTCGCCTGTAGCTTTGTATTCAGATTATACTTGCTCAAATCATCCTTAACATGATCCAGAAAGCCCTCCTGATAGACATATCCCATACCGATATAGTAGTTTATCTTCTGCGATCCACCCTGTACACTCAAATTATGTGAATGACGAATGGACTTATCCTTGTAATAGTATTTAAACCAATCCGTATTGCCATACTGGGCATAATATGCACTAGCCCAGTCTTCTCCGTTACTAGATACATCTATTCCCGGAAATTCCTCTGAATATGGATTCTGCATGAATCCCTTAATCTTTTCTATAACCGAGTCTGAGATTCTATTAATCCCCGAAGCAGATGCACCGGCATCATACAAAGCATTATTATAATAAGCAAACTCCAAAGAATTCATCATCTGTGGAGTACGGATAGGAGAACTAAAACCAACTGTTCCCGAATAACTTACTTTAGCTTTTTCCGAATTTCCACTTTTAGTTGTAACCAATACCACACCATAGGCGGCACGGGCACCATAAATCGCGGCTGCCGAGGCGTCTTTCAACACACTGATACTAGCAACATCGGCGGGATTCACATTCTGCATACTTTGTTCGATTCCGTCTACCAATACATACGGTTCGCCACCATTGATAGAGCCAACACCACGGATATTGAATTTTATATCCGTACCCAACTCACCTCCTTTAGCTCCTCCCATTGCATCCGATGCGAAATTTAATCCTGCTACATTACCTTGCAAAGCGCTGGTGAGGTCCGTTATGGGACGATTGACGATATCATCTCCTTTCACTACAGATACCGCCGCCGTAATTGTATTTCTCTTTTGCGTATCCATACCGACAACAACAACCTCATCAAGCACTTCCGTGTTTTCCTTCAATACGAATCGATTGTTTTGTAATTTTGTAATTTTCACATCCAATGGAGTATAGCCAACATAACTTATAGAAAGCGTTTGCCCCGCTTTTCCCTGAACAGAAAAATTTCCGTCCAAATCCGTAATTGTTCCGGTTTTTGCACCTTTCACCATCACACTGGCGCCAATAACAGCTTCTCCCTGTTCGTCCACTACTTGCCCCGTAATCATCTTTTGTTGGGCAATGACCCCTATCGGCAATAAGAATAGGAAAATCAGAAGAAAAACAAGTCGTTCTTGTATCTTCATTAATTTTTCTTTTTTCATAATATTACATTTAATAATTAAGATTACATTTACTTGGGATTATTAATCTCATAAGCAACAAACTCCTCTTGTATCGCTTTCAACAATGATTTTTCATTATTTACCGACACATCGGACCCCCAACTCATTATTCCTCTATAGCCTTCCTCACAAGCATACTTCGCTTTTTTACGAATCGTATTCTGACCATTAAGAGTATACGTTTTGCCATTATACGTAAATTCATCCAAAGCAACATCCGAAAGTCCACCATTTATAAAATCAGAGTAAGAGACTTGTTCTCCATTTACACCGGTAGTCCCGATAAAAGGCACACCGAGAACCAGTTTATCTGCCGGAATCCCGTACTCAACAGCCATTTCTGCATCTTTTACAAATTGCTCGTAAGAATATCGCATCACTGCCGGTCCGTAGCATTGGTAAGACATAAAATCCAAAGCTTCAATCGCATTTTTCGAAATTTTATAAGCAACCGGATGAAGGGATACGGAGAAACATACGTCTTTGCCAAGTATCTGTCTGATTTTCACAATCGTCGCACTGTAGTTAGCATATTCTGTCTCCGTAGTAGGCCATTCAATATCAAGGTCTACTCCGTCAAATTCATATTCCTTCAAAACACTCTTCAAATTATTAGCAAATGCGGTACGCGTATTATCAGCACTCATCATTTGCCTCCATTGCCCGCTGCCGAATCCTAATCGTAATTTTCGGCTGTCATTACCTACCTGAGCTGCCAAGGTTTCGCGTATTTTTTTCCAACGGTCCAACCAAGTGTGAGAGTCCTTCCCCGGATTGGTAGAATCATCATATTGCCAATAAGCCAACACTTTTGCTACCATATTCCAATTATCGAATTTTATACCATTCTTCCCACCAGTACCTGCTGCCATACTCCAAAAAGAAGTTTCATCCAAACGGCCTTTGAAGTTTTCACCTATATAAAAATCGGCACGGGCAGTAGGCAATACGATTTCTTTGTCAAGCGTAGAAGACCACGCATCTACAAAAATCCTGAATTGCTTTTTATTGCCATCATAATCTACCGCCAGATAATGCCAAGCTCCCGGAGCCAAACCCTTGGCATCCACATAGGTACCTGCTGTCACTGATGCATTTCCCAACGCCCAGCTCACAGTCTGCTCGTTAGCACCTAATTGTAAGGCAGCCAACACTTTATCTCCACTTGTTTTTTTAAAGATATATGCTCCGGGCACCCACTCATCTATAAATATATAGGTAGCAAAAGTGAAACTTTTATTAAATGTCTCTTCTGTAGAATGCAATAATCCATCTTTTCCATTCATTTTTCCGGTTCCGTCAAATTTTATCACACCGCTACGTCCCTCATAAGTAGCTTCATGCGAAACCCCGCCTGTAAAAGTTGCATCATTTATAGGCAAGTCAAAAGCTATATCTCCATTAGCATAAGGACGCGCAGCCAAATAAATAAGATCATTGCTGACAATCAGATTTTCTACCGGAATACGGTTTAATTCGAAAGGGTCACCACCAATGTATTGACAATTGATTAATGTTTTCTCAGCCGGATCATCCACTCCCGGCTGTCCGGTGATTGCTCCTTCAGGGGGCATTCCACCCGGAACTTCTACCCATTTAGTGTCTTTACAAGCTGTTAGCGATACTAACACGAAAAGACATAAAAAGAATTTGTTTCTCATAAATTTAAGTTATTAAGATTTTCTATTCGCTGACAATAAGAGTCTCCATTAATCAAACAATTGGTTTTTCTCCTAAAATCAACGTCACAAAAATAGGTACAACAACAAAAATCAATATTTAAAAAATAGCCATTAAATATTCACTTTTCACCAAATCAACCCGTTCCATCGGAGAAATGGTTCTTATCTCAAAAAGACAATGATTAAAACACCCAACTATCCGGTTCTGACCTTGCCAAAACCCTCTTATTGAATATTCATGTTATAATCCGGTTTCAGCCGTTTCAGTGTTGTCTGCAAACGCCTTGATAGGAGGAAATAGCGGCTGAAAGCGGAAAAAGACATCCCTCGCAGAAAGATACTGCAAACAAGGTAGAGTGCTTTCAGCGCATTCAGTTTTCTCAAATTAGCTGATGGATCTATATATTCAGCGTAGTAGATATATATACTCACCACGCTGAATATATATGCCCAACAAGCGGGGTATATAGATTCATCACGTGGGCAAAAGTCGGTGGAATGTGGGCTTGGGTTCCTTTGAGTGGGGGATGGAGTACTACATACAATGAAATGATGTAAGAGACTTGAGCAAGTCAAGTACATGGCTCTGCTTACTTCAGTACTGGTTTGAACAAGTTCATCCACACATAGTTTTATTCCTTACCGCATCACCATCGAGCAAAATTAGTAAAGCTATTTCGTAATTAGTTTCAACCCTATTTGAAACTAAAAGTTTCACGCCGGGAAACAAAGTGTTTCACCGTATGAAACGAAGTGTTTCTCGGTGTGAAACGGATTGTTTCAAGCCTTGAAACAATTTTTGAAACTAATCGCCACAGGTGAAGAGATGGTGAAGTTATTGCACTTCACCCGCAAACTCCTTATTCATCGGAGAGACAGAGAAAAGGTGAAAGGGAGATGGAAAGATGGAAAATAAATATCCAGTGGGGAAATTTATTCGATACTGTAATGATTCAGTACTATACCGAAATGAATATTACTTTATAAGCTCTCTACTTCTTTTCCTGATAATTAACAGCTATCGAATGCTGTATCTCAAGAATTTACCTCCTCGCAAACTCTCATTTCCATACCTTTATACACTACCACAATCTTGTGTAGTTGCGTAGTGCCAATAGCGTTCTTCACCCTGTCGGTGTCAGCATAGCGGTTGGTCTGGGCAATAGCTTCCGCCCGCAATTCCTCCACCCGGCTTTCGGGGTCTTTGTATCTGGCATACTTCAGCTCGATGATGTAGCTATGGCTCATGTCAGGGTAAATCTCCAGCATGGGAGACAGGAAAATGTCAACATATCCGGATTGCGTGTCTGCTTCGGAAATGGGACGGTAGAAACGGTTTTGCGCTGTCATGGCAAGCGTGAAGCCATGTACGAAGGACTCTCCTTTCTGCTTGTCGCGCTGAGAGGCGTAGCGTTTCAGGCAATCGGCGATGTAGTCGAAGTAAGATTGCCATGCGCCATCGTAAGCCAAAGCAGAGGATAACTCATCTTTTTCATGGTTGTTGAAACTGAGGTCGGCTTCATTGTATGTATTCAGCAGATAAGTATAGAGTTGTTCACGCACCACTTGGTTGGGAATGATAAGTTTAGTCTTACCTTTGTACGTTCCGCTCACGGTGAGCATGCCGAAGTAATAGAGCAGGCTCACGAAATTATCGGAATCTACAATGTTGGCAGCTGGGAAACCGTCTTTCAACTCGCCGGTGATGTATCCCTGGCTCACTAAAGTCTGGATAATGGAGGCATCGTGCGCAAACTCTTTATCCTTGCGGATAAGCATACGCAGTTTCTCGTAATCGATACGAATGTTACTTTCTATCATATTTCGCGGTGCCTTTCCGTTATTATCAATATAGTTCTTAACGAAATAGAGCACCATATTGGAGTTGTACAAGGTTGGCTGATCATAACACTCCTGCGCAAAGCAATAGTTGTCATACCACGGTTTCATAAGTTCTATCAACTCATCTACAGTGTGATGGAATGGAGCTTTAGTAGAATAATAAGTCAGCATTTCGCGGACTTCGTCCTCGGTGAAACCCATCATTGCGTTGAATTTCGGTGTGAGGGAATAGTTGGTGCCAATATTAAATCCACTGGTGAGGTCATCCATCGTGACGGGACTCACTCCGGTGATGAAGCAACGCTTGATGCTGGAATAGGTTCCGGCTTTCACCCTATTGAAGAAGGCGCGCAGGTAGCCTTCCTTGTGGGTCTCTTCCGTATATCGGTGAATGCTTTCGGCATCCGAGAGGATGGCATTGGTGAAGTGGTCATATTCGTCAATGAAAAGATATATTTGCTGCCCGGCAAGTTCACACTGATGATATAGATAATCCAACTGCTCAACAGCTCCTGCTTTTTCATTCAAGACTTCCTTAATGCCTTTCGGCAGGTATTCTGCATAAATATCACAGAAATAATCGAAGCTGGTATTGCAATGTGCATCCAACCCTTGACGGTAGTTGTGCAACTCTCCACTAATTCCTGAGAAATTGAGATACAACACCAGATAACTGTTACGGTCTCGTGTGGGATGCTTTCCGATATAGAGATCGCCAAACAGAGCATCGAACTTGTCACGTGTACGCACATCATAATAGTGTTGCAACATGTTCAGCGTAAGGCTCTTGCCGAACCGGCGCGGGCGGATGAAAAAGAAGAATCTGTCCGATTGTTCTATTACAGGGATGAACGAGGTTTTATCCACGTAATAATAATTATCAAGACGAATATCCGCAAAGTTCATCATGCCGTATGGCAGCAACTTTCTTTCTGATGATACATATTCCATAATCCGGTGTATTTATGAGTTCACTTTTTATCAGTGCAAACAAAGATACGCTCTTTCCGCTACTTTCACAAACAAATGATTTTAAAAATGTTCTCTGCCCTGATACTCTTCCATGAGTACTGCAAGAAACAATAGATCAAAATGGACTCATCATCGTTGCTTTCTTACACACCTTATCTATAAACATGTTCATTGGGGTCGATATTGCAATGAGGTCCTTATATGCTTCGGCATATAATTCTTCCCGGCTCATACCTGTCAGATACATACTTGTTTTTATATAGGAAACAAAGGTAGTATTTATCTCCAGACCGGACATCATCCGTCGGAGTGTTTTTCTTTGAAAATTGGATATACTGAATGTAAACCAGACCCGGTTCTTCATTAGAAACATCTTACCAAACCCACAAAGAAGCACTTTTAGCGATTTTTAAAAGCCTATTGGTAAAAATTGAAACCAACCCGCTAGACAGAATCTTAAAAAACAAGTACCTTTGTATCTCACATTCCTTTAAACAACACATATTATGAAAAAACTCTGCCCTCTTATTCTTTGCACACTTTTTTCTCTTTCCGCAGCGTCCATAGAGACGGTGGATTATACTCAAGGGCTTTCCGTATGGTTCGACACTCCCAACAATCTCGATGGACAAGCTATCTGGCTACGTGCCAACGGCACAGGGGCGAATCCGGACAAAGCATGGGAAAGCCGTTCGCTACCTATCGGGAATGGCAGCCTAGGAGCGAATATCATGGGCTCCATATCCGCAGAACGAATCACACTGAATGAAAAAACTCTCTGGAAAGGGGGGCCGAATACCGCCAAAGGCGCCGAGTATTATTGGAACGTAAACAAACAGTCGTCAGGTGTACTGAAAGAAATCCGGCAGGCTTTCCTGGACGGGGATTCTAAAAAGGCGGGGTATCTCACGCAGGAAAACTTCAACGGGCTGGGAGCTTATGAAGAAAAAGACGAGACTCCGTTCCGCTTCGGTGCTTTTACCACGATGGGAGAGCTTTATGTGGAAACCGGACTCAGCGAAATCAATATGAGCAATTACCGCCGCATCCTGTCGTTGGATTCGGCGATGGCTGTGGTGCAATTTTACAAAGACGGGATACGGTATCAACGTAAATACTTCATATCCTATCCAGACAGCGTTATGGTCATGAAGTTTACTGCCGACAAAGGCGGAAAACAGAATCTTGTACTTAGCTATTGTCCCAACAACGAAGCAAAAAGCCATCTGGAAGCAGATGGAAACGACGGATTAGTATATACCGGCGTTCTCAATAACAACGGAATGAAATTCGCTTTCCGAATCAAAGCTATCCACAAAGGGGGAACACTGAAAGCAGAAAACGACCGGATTATTGTGAAGGATGCTGACGAAGTGGTATTCCTGCTTACGGCAGATACCGATTATAAGATGAACTTTGCCCCAGACTTCAAAGACCCGAAAGCCTACGTCGGCAACGACCCGTCACAAACGACTCTGGCTATGATGGACAATGCCCTGAAAAAAGGTTATGACGAGCTTTATCGTAATCACGAAGCCGATTATACCGCGCTGTTCAATCGGGTACGTTTTGAAATCAATCCAGAAATCGGCACTCCCAACCTGCCGACCTACAAACGACTGGCTAGCTATAAGAAAGGCGTGCCGGACTATCAGCTCGAACAATTGTACTATCAGTTCGGACGCTATCTGCTCATAGCCAGTTCGCGCCCCGGCAACATGCCAGCCAACCTGCAAGGATTGTGGCACAACAATACCGACGGCCCGTGGCGGGTAGATTACCACAATAACATCAACATTCAAATGAATTACTGGCCTGCGTGCCCCACCAATCTCTCTGAATGTACATGGCCTTTGATTGACTTTATACGCAGCTTGGTAAAACCCGGCGAGAAGACAGCACAAGCCTATTTCAACGCCCGCGGATGGACAGCATCCATCTCTGCCAATATCTTCGGATTCACAGCTCCCTTATCCAGCAAATCTATGGCATGGAACCTGAATCCTACCGTCGGTCCGTGGCTGGCAACGCATATATGGGAGTATTATGATTATACCCGTGACACGAAATTCTTAAAGGAAATCGGCTACGACCTTATCAAAAGCAGCGCACAGTTTGCGGTAGACCACTTGTGGCACAAGCCCGACGGGACTTACACCGCCGCTCCTTCCACTTCTCCCGAACACGGCCCGGTGGACGAGGGAGTCACTTTCGCGCATGCCGTAGTACGTGAAATATTACTGGACGCCATCCAGGCAAGCAAGGTGCTCGGAACGGACGCCAAAGAACGCAAACAATGGGAAAACGTACTGACCAAACTGGTTCCGTACCGTATAGGACGCTACGGTCAGTTGTTGGAATGGTCTACCGACATAGACGACCCGAAAGATGAACACCGCCACGTCAACCACCTGTTCGGATTGCATCCGGGGCATACCATCTCTCCCGTGACTACCCCCGAACTTGCACAGGCAGCCAGAGTGTACTGGAACATCGCGGAGACGGCGCTACCGGTTGGAGCATGGGTTGGAAGCTCAACCAATGGGCACGACTGCAAGACGGAAACCATGCGTATAAACTATACGGCAACTTATTGAAAAACGGTACACTGGACAACCTCTGGGATACCCATGCGCCTTTCCAGATAGACGGAAACTTCGGCGGTACGGCAGGAATAACCGAGATGTTATTGCAAAGCCACATGGGATTCATCCAACTTCTTCCCGCTTTGCCGGATGCATGGGCAAACGGCTCAATAAGCGGAATCTGCGCCAAAGGAAATTTTGAGGTTTCCATCTCCTGGAAAGAGGGACAACTGGAGAAAGCTATCATCCATTCCAAATCCGGAATCCCCTGTAACGTAAGATACGGAGACAAGACGCTCAAGTTCAAGACCGTAAAAGGGAAAAAATACGAAATCACCTTAAAAGGGGACAAGTTAGCCGTATTATAAAGAAGGCATCTGTCCTCATAAACAAACCTGCTTTACATGAAAACCAAATACGCTGTTCTGCCAAGCCTTTTCTTTATCATACAGTTAGTCGGTGTTCTCCCTCTCCGGGCAGAACACTATTACTTTAAACAAATCTCTCTGAAAGAAGGGTTGCCTTCCAACGTGCGCTGTATTCTCCGGGATGAGCAGGGTTTCGTATGGATAGGTACCAAATCGGGACTGGGAAAGTTCGACGGGCACGAACTGAAAAGATACAAACACCAGGCAAACGACCCGAACTCGCTTCTCCACAACCTGATTTATCAGATTGCCGAAGACAAGCAACACAACATCTGGGTACTGACTGAAAAAGGTATTGCCCGCTACCAACAGCAGAGCAACGACTTCACGTTCCCCACGGACGAGGACGGGAAGAATATCACCGCCTATTCCTTCTGCCTTGTCCCGGACGGAATCCTCTTTGGCGGCAAGGACAGGATTTACAAATATAGTTATAACGATTCTTCTCTCCGGCTTCTGCAATATTTCAACGCCAACTCTTTTAAAATCAACGCTCTCAGTATGTGGGATTCAAAGACGTTGCTTTGTTGCAGCCGTTGGACAGGCATATACCTCGTAGACCTGCATACCGGAGAGCACAGCCGGCCCCCTTTCGACTGCGGGCCGGAAATTACCACCATGATGACCGACAGCCGGAAAAGAATATGGATTGCCCCTTACAGCGGCGGACTTCGTTGCTACTCATACGACGGCAAACTACTGGCTTCGTACTCCACCCGCAACTCCGCCCTTAGCAACGACATCGTCCTAAGCCTCGCCGAAAGGGAAGGGCAACTGTGGATAGGAACAGATGGCGGCGGAATCAATATCCTCACCTCCGAAACCGGGGAAATCTCCCAACTGGAATATATCCCGGGACGTGAAAACTACTCTCTCCCCGCCAACTCCATTCTCTGCCTGCACAACGACCACAATAACAATATATGGGCAGGAAGCACCTGCAACGGATTAATCAGCATCCGGGAAGTGTTCATGAAAACCTACACCGACGTAGTCCCCGGCAACGACCGCGGACTAAGCAACAGCACCGTGCGAAGCCTTTACCGCCAATCGACCGACAGTATCTGGATTGGTACGGACGGCGGCGGTATCAACCTCTTTAACCCGCGTACCGAGAAATTCACCCATTATCTTTCTACCTGGAACGATAAAATAGCGTTTATCAGCGGATTCACTCCCGGAAAACTACTGATTTCCCTTTTCTCCAAAGGAGTATTCATATTCAACCCCGCAACCGGGGAGAAACAGCCTTTTACCATTGTCGACAAAGAAACTACGACACAACTTTGCAACCGGGGTAAATCGGTCAACTTATATCAGAACACCCCCAACACCGTGTTATTACTGGGCGACCATGTCTACCAGTATCACCTGAAAGAAAAGAAATTCGACAAGGTCACCGGAGAAGAAGGGAAAAGTATTGTTGGCACGCTCGTCCCCTTCAAGCACGAGAACAACCGGACTTACATCAACGATTTCAAACATATCTACGAACTGCACGATGGGGATTCCTTGCTGCAAACAACCTCGAATGTTATCAGGATACCGTAATCAGTTCGGCGTCACACGACGAGCACGGCGATTTCTGGATAGGAAGCAATTTCGGCCTTATCCACTACAACCCCGTTTCCCAAAAGCAGACGCACATCCTTACCAACCTGTTTACCGAAGTCAACATGGTGCAATGCGACCAGAGGGGCAAAGTATGGATAGGTGCGGATAATCTGCTTTTCGCCTGGCTTATACAGGAACAGAAGTTCGTTCTCTTCGGAGAGTCGAACGGAGCTATCCAAAACGAATATCTGCCCAACGCCCGGTTGGTAAACAATGAGGGGGATGTCTATATCGGCGGTGTAAAGGGTATGCTGCGCATTGACGGCCAGCTGCTGCTGAATACATCGGAAATGCCGGAACTGCAACTGTTGGATATTATCATCAATGGTGAGCCTGCACAGAACAAGCTATATAGTCATCCGGCAGCAATCTCTGTCCCATGGGACAGCAATATCACCATCCGAATCATGTCGAAAGAAGAGGATATCTTCCGTAAGAAAGTCTACCGCTATCGGATAGAGGGGCTGAACGACCAGTATATCGAATCGTACCAGCCGGAATTGGTAATCCGGTCGTTACCACCGGGCAATTACAAAATTATGGCTTCATGCACAGCGAAAGACGGCAGCTGGATTCCCAACCAGAAAATACTAGAACTAACCGTACTCCCGCCATGGTATCGCACGTGGTGGTTCATTCTCGGTTGCACCATTCTCATTGCCACCATAATCATCGAAACTTTCCGCAGAACATTGAAACGTAATCAGGAAAAACTGAAATGGGCGATGAAAGAGCATGAGAAACAGATGTACGAGGAAAAGGTACGTTTTCTTATCAATATCAGCCACGAACTACGGACTCCGCTGACGCTGATTCATGCGCCACTCAATCAGATTTTGAAGTCGCTCTCTTCCGGAGACAGCCAATATCTGCCGTTAAAAGCCATCTACCGGCAGGCACAACGGATGAAGAACTTGATTAATATGGTGCTCGACGTGCGGAAAATGGAAGTAGGGGAGAGTAAACTGCAAATTCAGCCTCATCCGCTCAATCAATGGATTGAACACGTTTCGCAGGATTTTATCAGTGAGGGGGAAGCAAAGAATGTGCATATCCGCTATCAGCTCGACCCACGGATAGAAAAAGTCAGTTTCGATAAGGACAAATGCGAGATTATCCTAAGTAACCTGCTTATCAATGCCTTGAAACACAGTCCGCAGGACACGGAAATAACGATTGCTTCGGAACTGCTGCCCGAAGAAAACCGGGTGCGTATCTCCATCATCGACCAGGGATGCGGACTGAAACAAGTGGATACGCACAAGCTCTTTACCCGCTTCTACCAGGGAACGGGAGAACAGAGCGGAACAGGAATCGGCTTGTCTTACTCCAAGATTCTGGTGGAACTGCACGGCGGCTCTATCGGCGCACAGGATAATGAAGAAACCGGAGCCAGCTTTTTCTTTGAGTTGCCGTTGAGGCAGGAACCGGAAGAAATCATCTGCGAGCCAAAAGCTTATCTGAACGAGTTGATGATGGATGATAACAGCGGGCAGCCGTCCGCGAAAGAGGTATTCGACACCACTCCATACACTATTCTCGTAGTGGATGACAATCCGGATATGACAGACTTTCTGAAAAGAACGTTCGAAGGATACTTCAAACGGATAATTATCGCCGGAGACGGGGTGGAAGCCCTTCAACTGGTCAGAAGCCATGTCCCTGATATTATAGTCAGTGACGTGATGATGCCTCGGATGAACGGGTATAAACTTTGTAAAACGATTAAAGAGGATATCAATATCAGTCACATCCCAGTCATTCTGCTAACTGCCAGAGATGACAGGCAAAGCCAAATAAGCGGTTACAAGAATGGAGCGGACGGCTATTTAAGCAAACCTTTCGAAGTGGAAATGCTAATGGAACTTATCCGCAACCGGTTGAAAAACCGGGAATATACCAAGAAAAGGTATCTGAATGCAGGATTAATCCCCACTCCGGAAGAAAGCACCATCAGCCTGACAGACGAAACATTCCTGATTAAACTGAATAGTATCATCCAGGAAAATATAGAAAATTCCAACCTGGGCATCCAGTTTATCTGCCAGGAAGTAGGATTGGGCCGTTCTTCGCTTTATAACAAACTGAAAGCACTTACAGGCATGGGAGCGAACGAGTATATCAGTAAGCTCCGTATAGAAAAAGCTATTACATTGATATCCGGCACGGATATGCCCTTCTCTGAAATTGCAGAGAAAACCGGGTTTACCACTCCGAGTTATTTCAGTACGGCTTTCAAGCAATATACCGGGGAAACACCTAGTCAATATAAAGAAAGGAAAAAGAAAGGTCTGGCTGATAAATAATACCATCATTATTCTTTATGCTGGCTGAAGTTTCCGGCTGCAAGCCAATTCGCCGCATATTGACCGATATTGACCGATTAACAAACGGGCTGCCACAGAATCACTTCTCCGGCAGCCCTTCTTTCATTAAATTAGAAAACAGAGAGTATGATACAGTTTATTCCTGACCTCCTCCTAAAGCACGGTATAGGTTAATTAAACTTTGTATTTCAGTAAAATGATTGGCCGTCTGCGAGAGTTGCGCACTAAGCAACGACTGCCGGGAGGTAAGCACTTCCAGATAGGTTGTATTACCATGCTCCATCAACAGAGTAGTGCTTCGCAGAGCCGTTTGCAGGGAAGTGATCTGTTTATCCAGCAAGATTCTTTTTCCCTGACAGGTTTGATAGGCAATCAACGCATCATTCACCTCACTACCGGCATTGAGCAACGTTTGCTGAAAGCCGAGCGCTGCTTCTTCCTGTTGCGCACGGGCAATGCGGTATTGTGCCACCACCTGTCCTCTGTTAAAGAGCGGCTGCGTAAGCGAACCTACCGCTGACGCGAGAAACTTGCCCGGATTGATAATCATCGCCCCAGCAGAGTTTGTCCATCCGGCACTCCCGCTCAAAGTGATGGAAGGATAGAAAGCCGAACGTGCCGCATTGGTGCCATAGAACGCCGCTTCCAGCGTCCGCTCTGCCGAGCGGACATCCGGACGGGAAGAAAGCATCCGTACAGGAATCCCTATCGAGAAGTCGGCAGGAAACTGTTGCTTTGCCAATACACCACGCTCATAGTTGCGTGGCGTCTCCGCCAATAATAAGGCAAGACTGTTCTCCACCTGATTGATCTGCTGCTGCAAATCGAGAACCGAACCCTGCACCTGATAATAGGCCGCCTCCATCTGCGACACAGCGGATTCGTTCGCCAGTCCGGCATTCATCAGAGCGCGGGTGGAGGCCACGGTTTCTTTCCATGCCGTCTCCGTCTGACGGGAGATGTCGAGTTGTTCGTCCAGCATCAACAAGGTGTAATAGGTATTGGCGATACCTGCTATCAACTGCGTACGGACTGCCTGACGGTAATCCTCGCTTTGAGCATAAAGCGCTTTCGCCTGTTTCTTGGAGTTGCGCATACGCCCGAAAACGTCCAACTCCCAACTGGCAGTAACGGGCAACGAATAAGTCTGCGTAGCCTTCTGCGTATCGAAACTGCTCACTGTTCCCTGCGGAACAAGAGCAAAAGCGGGCAGAAAAGCAAGTTTGGCAGACATCAGTACGGCCTGTGCTTCTTCCACACGGAGCTGGGCAGACTGATAATCGGTATTGGTCTGCAATCCCACTTCAATGAGGGATTGCAGATAAGGGTCGGTGAAGAGTTCCCGCCAGTCCATATTACCCAGACCGGCAGTGTCTTCGGTCACCACTTCCCCGCCGTACAGATCGTCGGGAACGACAGTGGCGGGTTCGTATTTGGTATAGATGCCACAACCGCTCAACGACAGACTGATGGCAACTAATGTGATGATATTCTTCTTCATTCTTTCTTTCATTTATTTACGTTCGCGTTCAACTTCACTCTTTTCTTTCTCTAAAAGCACCTGCACATCTGGTTCCTCTTCCATCGGTTTGCGGATTTTCTCCTGCAAAAACTCAAAGATGATGTAGAAAACCGGAACGACAAAGAGCAATGCCAGTGTCCCGACAGCCATACCGCCCACAACACCCGTACCCAGCGAACTGTTACCATTGGCACCTGCACCGGAGGAGAACATCAGCGGAAGCATACCGAAGATCATCGTCAACACCGTCATCAGGATAGGACGCAAGCGGACTTGTGCGGCAGAGTAGGCAGACTCCACGATACCCATTCCCTTGCGGCGACGTTCTATGGCGTACTCCGTAATCAGAATGGCCGTCTTAGCCAGCAAACCGATCAACATAATCACACCTGTCTGCAGATAGATATTATTCTCCAACCCGAGTATTTTGGCGAAAAGAAACGACCCCATCAGTCCGAACGGCACGGAGAAGATAACGGCAAACGGTATGAGGAAACTTTCGTAAAGACAGGCCAGAATCAGATAGATAAGGAAGATACAGATGGCGTAAATGAAAACCGTCTGCGCACCACCGCTACTTGCTTCTTCGCGTGCCATACCACCATATTCATATCCGTAGCCTGCCGGCAAAGACTGTGCAGCCACTTCTTCAATCACTTTCTGCACCTCGCCGGAGGAGTAACCGTCGGCAGGATTCACATTGGCGGTGATGGTGCTGTAAAGATTGAAACGGTTAGCCGTTTCCGGTCCCAGCACTTGTTTCAGCGTCACGAACTGGCTCACCGGAGCCATCTGCGTACCATTGCGTACAAACATATTATTCAGTGCCTGCTCGTCGAGGCGATATTCAGGCGAAGCCTGCATCATCACACGATATACTTTACCATACTGGTTATAGTTGGAGATATATGCGCCACCGCAATAACTGCCCACCGCATCGAGCACCGCACTCGGCGAAATTCCTGCACGCTTACATTTGGCAGCGTCCACTTCCACCGATATCTGCGGGAAGTTGATAGCATACGATGTATAAGCCATCGCTACCTCCGGACGCTCGTTCAAAGCACCGAGGAATTGTATAGCCGCTTCATAGAACGTAGCCAGTTCTCCACCCGTCATGTCCTGAAGGTTCAGTTCGAGGGAGTTACCCATACCGTAACCCGGAATCATGGCAGGCTGGAAGCTGAATACCTGCGCTTCCTTTATCGCCTGGAATTGTCCGTTGAGGCGGGACACCACAGCATCCGAGCTATGCTCCTTGCCCTTTCGTTCGCTCCAGTCTTTCAGGCGGATAATAATCGTACCGTACGAAGTTCCCTGACCGGATATCAGTCCGTAACCTGCTACGCGGGCATAGTGTTCTATTTCGGGGGTATCTTTCAACATATCTTCCAGGCGGTCCATCACTTTCGTGGTTTCTTCGAGCGTGCTTCCCGGTGAAATGCTGACATTCACCATTATGACACCCTGGTCTTCCTGCGGCACAAGTCCCGTTTTGGTAGTACTCATCAGGTAAACCAGCAAGGCAACGGCAACAGCCAGCGAAGCCCATACCATCCAGCGATGGCGGATGAAGAACATCACTCCTTTCTTATATTTACCCAATACGGCATTGAACGAAGCATTGTAAGCAGCACGCACTCGTCCGTTGATGCTCTTAGCGCTCTTGGTTCCGTCCGACGGGCGCATCATGATGGCGCACAAAGCGGGACAGAGCGTCAAAGCCGAAACCATCGAAATACCTACGGCGGTTGCCATCGTGATACCGAACTGTGTATAGAATACGCCCGAAGTACCTCCCATGAAGGTTACGGGAATAAACACGGCCATAAATACACAGGTACAGGAGACAATAGCCATCGTCACGTCGCCCATTGCATCTTTCGTGGCAAGATAAGGAGATTTATATCCGGCATCGAACTTGGATTGCACGGCCTCCACCACCACAATGGCATCATCCACCACCGTACCGATGGCAAGCACCAGCGCAAACAGTGTCAGAATGTTCAGACTGAAGCCCGCAGCCACCAGACAGGCAAACGTACCCACCAACGACACAATGATAGAGATGGACGGGATCAGCGTACTCTTCAGATCCTGCAAGAAGAAATAGACCACGAGGATGACCAGAATGATGGCAATAATCAGCGTCTCCACCACATTGTGTATGGAAGCGAAAAGGAAGTCATTGGAACTCATCATCGTGACGAACTCCGTTCCTTCCGGCAGATTCTTCTCCATCCGCTCTATCTGCGTAGTGATTTCTTTGTTGACAGCGGTAGCATTGGAACCGGCTGTCTGGAATATCATATAAAGAACGGCAGGCTGACTGTCCATCTCACTGCGGAAGCTATACGTCATCGTACCCAGTTCCACCTCTGCCACATCTTGCAGGCGAAGTATCGAACCGTCTTCCCGCGAACGGACAACCGTGTTCCGGAATTCTTCTACGCTTTTGAGGCGTCCGCGATATTTCATCGTAAACTGGAAAACATTCTTCGAGCTCTCGCCCAGTGAACCGGTAGGAGCTTCAATGTTCTGCTCACCCAACACGGCGGTTATGTCCGACGGAACCAGTCCGTATTGTGCCATCCGTTCCGGTTTCAGCCAGATACGCATACTGTATGTATCGCCCAGCTCCATCACGTCTCCCACTCCTTCGATACGTTTAATCTGCGGAATGACATTGATGTCCAGATAATTGGCCAGGAACGTCTGGTCGTATCGACCGTCCGTGCAGACCAAAGCACCAATCTGCAAGAAGCTGGTCTGCCGCTTCATCGTGCTGACGCCGACTTTCGTTACTTCAGCCGGAAGCAATCCCTGCGCTTTCGCTACACGGTTCTGCACGTTGACTGCCGCCATATCGGGATCCGTGCCCTGCTTGAAATAAACCTGTATAATGGCCAAACCTGCATTGGAAGCACTGGAACTGATGTACATCATGTCTTCCACACCGTTGATACTCTCCTCCAGTGGCATGATGACACTGTTCATCACTGCCTCGGCATCGGCACCCGTATAACTGGCAGTTACGTATACCGTTGGAGGTGCAATGTCAGGATATTGCTCCACCGGCAGCGTGAAGAGCGAAATAAGCCCTATGGCCAGAATCAGTACGGAGATGGAGATAGCCATCACCGGCCGTTTTATAAATATATTTCCTTTCATAATCAGTCTCCTTCTTATTTTACTTGCATGCCTTCGCGCACCAGTCCGGCGCCTTCCGATACAATTTCATCACCTGCTTTCAGTCCGTCCAGCACCACATATTCGCGTCCGTCATTGTTTGCGGCCACTGTTATCAGGGTAGATACAGCCTTCCCGTCCACTACCTTATATACAATCGTCTTATCCTGCATCTTCACGGTGGCCGTTTGCGGAATGGCGATACAGTCTTTATAAATGCTCGGCACTACCACCGTGCCCGATGCTCCGCTATGAAGCAACCGCGATTCGTTGGGAAACACCACGCGTGCCACCACAGTACCCGTTTGCCGGTCGATGACGCCGCTGATGGATTCGATGACACCTTTCTTATCATAAACCGAATTATCATTGAGGCGCAGTTCCACTTCCGGCATGTTCTTCAACGCTTCGTCCATGTCGCCATACTGGCGGGTGAGGGCAAGCAACTGATTCTCGGTCATGGAGAAATAGACGTACATATCCGAATTGTCGCTGACCGTAGTAAGCGGATAGGGCATATTGGCACTTACCAATGCGCCTGCACGATAAGGCAATGCACCTACGACTCCGTCACTGGGACTTTTCACCTCGGTATAAGAGAGATTGTTGCGGGCACTGATCTCTTGTGCTTCGGCCTGCGACAGTTGAGCTTTGGCGGTGAGATAAGAATTCTCGGCCGTTTTCAGGCTAAATTCCGAAACTACTTTCTGCGCATACAGTTCTTTGTTGCTCTTGTAGGTCAGTTCGGCAGTACCCAGCGCGGCACGTGCTGCTTCCACATTGGCAATGGCAGTTTTGAGTGCGGCCTTGTAAGGCACTTGGTCGATAATGAAAAGCGATTGCCCGCGGCGTACTTTTTGCCCTTCGGTCACACAGAGTTTCTCAATCGTTCCCGACACCTGCGGATAGATATCAATATCCTGCCGCCCACGTATGCTCGCCGAATAGGAAGAAGAAAATTCCTTATCCACCGCTTCTATCTGCATTACTGCATAAGAAGAAGATTTCACTCCCGCATCCGATGCTTGCTTGCAAGATGCCATCCACACTGTACAACCGACAATCCCTATCAGCCGTATCCATTTTTTGCTTACTGTAATCATACTTTCTCTTTTGGTCTTTTGTTAAATCCTGGACAAAAGTAGGAGAAAAGAACAAGGCAACAGTGACCAATTCCCCTCCATAAATGTCCTATTTTCGCCATTTACGTTTATTATAGCTAACTATTTGGCAATAAACGACATATCAAACAAATCTGAAGAAGTATGGGACATTCTGTTTTCCCGATTATTCACCAACTTTGCAAAAAGTAAAAAAGGAAAGAACATGGAAAAAGAGAACATTATTACGGTGGATATAGAGGATTTTAAGGACAGTCAGCACGTCCTTGATTATATCGATGATGACTTTGCGATAGTCAACAGTCTGGAGGGGACTCCTTATAGTAATGATACAATCAAACTGAATTGTTTTCTCATCGCGGTTTGTATAGAAGGGTGCATCCAGTTAGACGTCAACTACCGGACCTATAAGTTGCAGGCGGGCGAGCTGCTGCTCGGTCTACCCAACACGATTATCAGCCATACAATGCTAAGTCCTAAATATAAGGTCAGGCTTGCCGGATTCTCTACCCGTTTCCTGCAACGTATTATTAAAATGGAAAAGGAAACGTGGAATACTGCCATTCATATCCACAACAATCCGGTGAAGTCGGTTGACAACGGGGAGGATCAAACAGTCTTCGGATTCTACCGGGATTTAATTATAGCGAAAATAAACGATGAGCCTCATTGTTACCACAAAGAAGTGATACAACATCTCTTCTCCGCTATCTTTTGCGAAATGATGGGGCAGCTTCATAAGGAAATCGAAGCTTCCGGCAACATGGAAGGTTCGAAAGAAGGCATCAAACAGGTGAATTATATTTTGCGGAAGTTCATGGAACTGTTATCGAAGGACAAGGGTATGCACCGTTCGGTGAGTTATTTTGCCAACGAGCTTTGCTACACTCCGAAGCATTTCTCG
Organism: Bacteroides sp. AM54-2NS; assembly: GCF_003602935.1. Taxonomy (NCBI): domain Bacteria; kingdom Pseudomonadati; phylum Bacteroidota; class Bacteroidia; order Bacteroidales; family Bacteroidaceae; genus Bacteroides; species Bacteroides sp. AM54-2NS. Next base: position 89,720 of record NZ_QTMZ01000001.1, on the reverse strand, counting down.
AAAGTCATCAAACAGGCGTGTGGCAGAACTCCGTTGGATTTGATTAACGAAACTACCGTGGAGCATATCAAATACCGATTAAAACGTTCGGAAAAGTCTATCAAGGAAATTGCCGAAGAGTTCAACTTCCCCAATCAGTCCTTTTTCGGGAAATACGTAAAAGCGCATTTGGGAACATCACCGGCCAATTATCGGAACAGAAAAGAAGAATGACAAAAAGAACAGATTCTTATGTTAGACAAATCTTTTTGGGGATCTTGTTCATCTTAATATAAAAAAAGAGTAATAATGTGCACATTATTACTCAATAACACTAAGATAGCTCCCGACTCTTGACTTATACATAAGTCTATATTGCTTTTTCAATTCTTTAGAGAGAAAAGAATGTTCAATCAGTTGATCAGTCAATTCATATATCTTACTATATTTTTCGAGACAAGAGTTTACCAAACGCTCGGGTAGACCTATTTTTAAGCCAAAGTGATAAAAAGTCTTCCCAGTAACCGCCGATGCACCACCGAAATAATCCGGTTCAGGATTAACAAACAAACCTTTGCTCATGGCAAAGATACCATCGTTTATATGGAGATGAGTATTCAATAAATCGTAAGCAGGAGATAGGCGGAATCTTCCTTTCTTCTCTTCCAATAAAGAAAAGTTCTTTAAATGGCATCGCCGTTAGAATAGACAAAGTTGAACAAGATAAGTTCAAAAAAACGCAATTTATCCACTTGGGGGACAGAGCTGTATTTATCTATAATTCTTGCAAACTCTTCATAGGCCAGATTGTCATATTTATAATCGGAACCTCCATTTTTCCTGGTAAGCCCGGCTAAAGAAGCAAAATCCTCCTTTTGTAACTTTCCTTTCTCCGACAAATCAAAACGTCGTACAAAATAAGCAGGGGTTCCGTCCTGAAAAAAGCATAATCCATTAGGAGCTGTCGGAATCCCATATACTTGCGCAGCTATCTGCATTGTCAAATGTTCGTTGGCAGGACAAAACTCCTTGTTACGGAGATTATTGGGAACAGGCTTTAATATGAATTCGCCCTGTTCTCCCTCTTTGGTCAATCGCAATATCCCGTCATCGGCAACTAAAGAATACTTAATCTGGACTCCAGAAACGGATATGCGTTTGCTATTGTTATTGAAGAGATCAATACCGACATTATCGTCAAAATGCCTGTAAGGTAATTCACAAGATATATTTTTCCCATCAGAAAGCTGCTTCAAGGCTTTGGGTGAATATCCGCTTTCTCCACCAGTCTCCCGTAAAAGTGAGGGACAAATATGAATATCAGTTTCCATTATCACATTTTTTTAATTGTTATTGCTCCGATTGTATCTGTATGGGCAGTAGCCAGAAGAATACCAAAATCATCCTCTTCATCAATATGCAGGTTTCTAGCTTGAATAATCCGATTATCCCCTTCAGATGTCATATTAAAAAAGACAGGGAAAAGATAGGAAGAGGTATATTCCTGCTGTGTCTTGGGCATGGTCAGTGAGACAGCTGGGAGTTGTGGATTATTATAATAGTCCGTATCATAACAGAATGAATAGTGTTCACGATCTATTTCTGTTAACAGACCGGCATAAATACCTTTTATATAGACTTTGGCAGATCGACTCATATGTGTGTCTATTATTGAATATGAATACTAAGTCCTAAAGTTTTCAGGACATTAAAAAGAACATCGAAGCGGGGATTACCACTTCCACGTTCCAAGCGGACCAAAGCGTTAATCCCTATTCCTGCAAGAGTGGCCAACGTAGACTGATCCAACCCCAACTCCTTACGCCTTTCGCGAATATGTTTTCCTATCTCTATTAAATCCATAATTCACCATATATAGAAACTTTCTCACAAAGATAGAATCTTTTTAGTATAAAAACAAGTAAATTCACCATATACAGTGAATTTGCACATAAATAGCATAGTATTAAAGCATACTATCATGCTTTTCACCATATATGGTGATTTAAAAGAGATACATGCTTATAAAGGAAAGACATTGATTGCTGAAAGAAGTGCCAACATGAAGAATTGTATATTTTACCTATCCTGCTCTTTATATTTCGAGCCCTTCCTTGCACTTCATGAAAAACGCCCTCCATTTAGAGTTACAGATTTCGCAAATAACACAAAATAGGCATTATTAGCAAACAAGTTACAATAAAAGCAGTTAATCAAAAGCATAAATAGCTATCATATCACAAAGGATATATCAGATTGCTATTTATAAATAGGCAGTAGAAAAAGACAAACCAGCTCAATATATCCTCTTCAAAAACCAAGTTTAGCTTCCTTTAAAAGAAACCGATGGTTTGATTATAGCAAACGGACGGTTTGTTTAAACCAAACGAAGGGTTTGATTACGGCAAACGGATGGTTTAGTTACACCATATCGTGCATATTTCAAGGAAATAAATACAAGATAAAGAGAGATAATGCATATTCTTGCAATTGTTCATGCAGTTTATTTTCTGTTTGGCCCTTTTCTTTCTTTCCTTTTTTCGTGAATATCTTAAAAACAGAACAGATTCCCCGTTATATGAAAGTACCTTGTATCCGGAGACAGGCAGAAACTTTCATATAACGGGGAATTCTATTTCATATTCTCAATGAAGAGAATCCATGAAGAGAATCAACGATTCTCGGTATCTTTCATACAACGCACGGAGAATGCATGGGAACGACCGGAGGAATGTGTCCAGGTCTTATCGGAGACTTTATAATACAGAGAAGTAGCTCCCTGATCCTTGTCATTTCCATAACTGCTAGCCGATGAGTTAGACCAATAGCAAGCGGCACCCTTAGCGGTATCCAATCCTGTATTGTTGCCATTATTACCGCCGTTGGAACCCCACTTACAACCTGCCAACGGCCAATATGCGTAATTCGTACCGTCATAGCAATATTTAAATACCGCAGTTGCGCTCTGTTTCACAAATTCTCCTTTCTGCTCTATCTCATCCAATACTCGGGGAGACACAACCCGGTAACCTTTCGGACAAGGATCATAAATAGATTTATGACCGTCAGAAGGATTGAGATAAGTGCTCGATTCATTCGGGTTACCCCAGAAGTCATCTTTACGATCGGTACGTGCACCGGTCCATGCACCCAGATACCAGTCGGATTTTGTATTATCCACATTATTGGTATAAAGCAACGCACGGGGATTTTCTATAGAGAAGCGGACGTTGGTGGCTTCGGTAGGTATATTAGTACCCACGGTTCCCGACCAGCCGACCGGCGTAGGACGTCCCCATTGGAAGTAAACACCGTTTTGCTTCCAGTTGTCTCCTTCACACGTCATATAAGTACCCAGATTACGATCCAACACTACATATCCCGTATTACCATAAGGATGTTCTGCCGGAGTAGGGGTCATCCAGATAATAAAACTCCAGATGACGGTAGTCTGATCCGCTCCATAGATAGCCACCTGACCGCAACCGCCGTCATAGCCTCCGCTTACTTTATAGGTGTTGATCGTAATATTGTAATCACTGCCAATAGGGGAGATGTCCGTAGTAGAGCCATTCACGGCAATCATCTTATGATTAACGTTCAAATCGCAACCCAGAATAGTCTTGGCATACTTGGGTTCTTCCACTTCCATAAAGTTACCACGTGCTTTCACGCTCATCGTATTGCTCACGCCACTGGTAGAAATATTCGTCAACAGACAGTTGGACTCGCCATAAGCCCATCCTCCTGCCAATAAACGTGTCTCTACCGGCTCATACCATTCGCAGGAGTTATCCGAAAGTTTCAGGTTATTGACAGCAATCGTATTGACAGCATTGGCTTTCAGTTGCTTTCCTTCTTTGAGAATAGGAATGGTAACAGTCTGCTGGTCATTCTCCAGAGTGATGACAATGTACACTTCTTTGCCACTTAAATCGGCAGGATATGTAGTCAGGTATATATCCTGTGTGGAAGCGAGCAGTTCGGGAGTAGTCAGTGAAACAGTGGCATACGGTTTCACATCCGTACCGTAGGTCAGTTCGTCCGTATCCAAATCTGCTATGAATACACCGGAAAGAGGAGTTTTTGTCTCCTTGTCATATAAAGAAACACTTTTTAGCTTGTACGTAGAAAGCTCCTGGGACGAGATGCTGAACTTCACATAAGCCATCGCATGGTTCAACGTAAATTTAGCAAGCATATCCGGACTGCTGACCGTAGCCTTGGCAAACGCAAAACCATACTTTCCAATATGATGGCTATCGCCGGGACGGCTTTGTTCCTGCTCAACAGACAGGGTAGAAGTTATCTTGTTGCCATTTTCGGCCAGTTCCGTACTTGCCCGGTAAGGATAGTAAATAAGAAGTTCCGTAGCTCCTTCTTCCGCCATCTTCACGTCGTCCGAAGTAAAGACGCCGGAGTTCTGCCCGATCGACTCATCACTCAATAAAGACTGCACATTATTGATGTCGGTCCCTGCCGTACGGGAGAAAACACCCAAGGCATCCCCTTCGCTCCAAAGCACCGGATAAACATCCCCTGTTTTGTCACCGATAGAAACACGTGTCTGCGGAGACGAGAGTCCAACCAACGTCAGACATGAACCTGCCGTTGCCGGTTCTTTGCCGTTATCGGACGAAATAAATTCGTCCTGCGTGCAACTTGTCATCATGAGAATCATTGCACCTATTGCAAATAATCTATTTTTCATACCATTCATTCTTTTGAGTTACACCATTTTTACCATTCATTCTCCTCCAGATCACCGGCAGAACCGCCGTCACTCCATGCGCCTTCCGTTCCTGAAGCTTTCCAGGTCTGAAAAGCGGAACACACGGCACGCCCTTCGGCATTATAGGCGATAATCGCACTGATGTAATTCACTCCCGGACGTAATCCTTCGGTGATTTTGCGCGTATAGGGCAGAGATACGGGTTCTCCGTTCTCTTCTACGAATTTCACCAGTTTCACTTCAATGTTATAATCAAAGCCAATGTCGGCCACCGGATAGAATTCAATGACTTTCGCACCGAACGTAGTACCTGTTTGCTGCTCGGAAGTAATCAGAGCCGTATTGTCCGCAATCTCCGAAACTGTCAGGTTCATGGTGGGAATGACACGCGGAGCCGAATCATCCTTGTCCGAGCAGGAGGCAGTTATCAGCAGTAGTACGAAGATAAATGCCATATTTATATGTAAGTTCTTCATAATCATATTGTATTAGTCTTATTTTTGTAAATTCTTATACCGCAGCAATGCTTCTAAAAAGTAATAATCGGCATACGTCAGGGGGACATCCACTTCGCTTTTATCAGGAAGTGCACCCACGCTGTGCTTCAGGATGAAACATTCGTTCGTACCCGGTTCTGCCAGATACTCTTTCGAGGCAAGCGTACGGAGTTGCTTTTCTGCCATGGCAAGATAAGATTCCTTGGCTTCCGTGCCGGGGATATAACGGCTTAGTTCGATAAAGGCGGAGGCCATGATAGCCGCAGCGGAAGCATCCCGATAGGTCTGTTCTTCTACCGGAGCGTCGAAATCCCAGTAGGGAATACCGTCAGCAGGTAGACGGCGGAGCAGCATATCGGCAATATGTCCGGCTTGCAACAGATAGTTCTGATACCCCGTCAGGCGGAACATCATCGTATAACTGTACAAGGCCCATGCCTGTCCGCGGCTCCAGGAGGAATCGTCCGAGAAGCCCTGCACCGTTTGCTTGCCGCGCACTGCACCCGTTTCAGGATCATAATCCACCAGATGATACGTGGAATAATCATCCCGGAAGTGATGCTGGATAGTGGTATTGGCATGCGTACAGGCAATGTTCTGCAAAGAGTCGTCGGCGTAGGCTTTCGACATGGACAACAGCAGTTCAAGGTTCATCATATTGTCAATAATCACCGGAAACTTCCAGTCGCAGCCTTTGCGCACAAAGTCCCAGCTGCGGATCACACCGGCAGTAGGATTGAAACGAGTTGACAAGGATTTGGCGCCTGATAGAGCACTTGTTTATAAGCCTCATTACCTGTCAACCGGAAAGCATTCCCGTAACTGCAATTCAACTGGAAACCGACATCATGATCCCTGGTCACGTATTGTATAGAGTCGAGTTTCAGCGTGTTCTTCTCGGCCAGTGTTTTCACTGCTTCATTGCCTGTATATTCGTAGATATACCAGAGGGAACCGGGATAGAAGCCGCTGCACCACCAATAGATATTTGAGGGAACAAACTCACCATCGGCAGAGAGCGTGCGGGGAAGTGTCTTTTCTGTCAAGCGGGTGTCCATAGTCGTGTATTGTTGCTCTGCAACGGTAAATACACGGTCAATCAATGCCTCCATCGGCTCCTGCTTCGTACAGGAGGCCAATGTCAAAAGTCCGAGTATAGATATTAATAGGATTCTCATACGTTCCATTCTTTTTTATTTAGGGGACAGGGTTGTGGTAAATGTGGCGGTCTGATTGGCGGTGACCGTTGCTTCAAAGCCGACCATATAGGTGCCCGGATTAGCCTGGTCATAAGAGTTCTCACTGGTGGTACTCCATTGCTTGTAGGTAGGCTTCACGCTTCCGCTGGCTGTGAGATACATCACTTTGCTTCCGTTCGTTAGTACGATGCGGTTACTTTCCACCGTCGGAACGGCAGGCGTCACCATACACCAGCGCACTTTGGCGGATTTATCCGTTCTCGCCTTGATCTCATCCATGACTACTAAATCTTTATCGTTCACGATTTTCACGGTACGGGTAGCGGACGCCGCCTGATCGGACACTACTTCAGTCAGATCGAAAGTGGCTCCCAATTCCGTAGCGGTATTGATAGTAGTAGTCAGTGTAGCCACCCCATTTACCCGGTGACGGGCGTCGTTGATTGAAATCGTGCTATGATTCAAGTTATTCAGGCGGAATACATCCCAACGCATCGAGTTCTGTCCCATATCCCAAAGATTACCACCCAAAGCTGACAATTTCGACTCGAGCGTTGTATAACTTTGCAGACCGAAATCCATCGACCAGCGCACTCCATACGCGTCGTACACAAACGAACCAGCATCCATGTGTCCGTGGCTCGAACCTGCCTTTCCACCTTTGATTCCGAGGTATTTATCCGTATCAGTGTACGTCCAGTCGGTATGTACCATCACTACGGGCGTTTCCCCTTTTCCACTCCATAGTTTATTGGAAGGAGCGGAGATTGCGTCCAGATTCAGATTATTGGCAAACGCCATAATCATCGGCAACAGGCGGTTTTCGGCACAAGAAGCGTATTCACCGTTCTTCAGCATTTTCAGTTCATTATATAATAAGGATGGATTACTGTATTTATCGGCAAACCACCACGAAGCCAATGCCGCGGTAGAGGAGGGAGCACAGTCGGAATAATTAAAGAACTTGCTGTTCAAGCCTGTCATATACAGCATATACTCTGCCGTTTTGGAGAATCCCGGTGTATCGGAAAGCCCGTTATCCGTGCCAAGCGTACTGTTGAGGGCGGCAAGCATCAATACCTGATAGAGCGTGCCGTAACACCAGTAACCGCTGCCCTCCGGATAGTTGCCGTCGGGAGAGTACATCACTTCCAATGCAGGTTTATTGGATTCCAATGCTTTTTCAATCATGTCCTTTGCTTCGGAAGGATTGTTTTCATAGGAAGCCAGTGCCGCACAGACCAGTCCACCATTACAAACCTGGTTCCAGTTGTTGGTGGCCTCGTAGAAGTTGAGGTTCCAGTTCTTATCCTGCGCCTGTTGGAAGGCAAACTTCAACAGTGCGTTGGCCGCTTTCGTACGGGTGGCTGCGCTTAGTTCGTTGTAGAGCCAATCGTAGCCGAACGCAACAGCCGTAGCCATTTCGCCCACATCGAGAAAGTGACGTTTCGAGTTCCAGTCGGGAAAGTTGCAGACAGCGTTCATATCCGTCTCCGCTTTAGTCAGGTATTTGGCATCGCCGGTCATCCGGTAGGCATAAGCACAGGTGAAAATACGCAGTAACGCGTCGCGGGACACATCGAGGATACGTTTGTTGCTGGCATCCAATTTATAAGTCAGTGCCGTGGCGTTCATCCCTTTACTGTTGCATACACTCATAATGGTATTATGGAGCAAGGTCAGATTGGCACTCGAATTGGCATCCACTTTGGCTTTCAACGCAGTGAAGGCCTCGGCGTTCATCAACAGGCGGGGATGATTGTCCGCAGTCAGTTTGGAATAATCCAATCCGCCCTCCGGCTCCGTGGGATTCGGTTTCTCATGGGTAGATCCCGGACGGAATCTGTTCTCATCTTCATCGGAACAACTAACGGCTGTTCCTACAAAGAAAGCTATGATGATTGTTTTAAAAAGAATCGTTTTCATGGTTCAATGAATTTATTTGTATTACTACTTCAAAGGAATAAGTCGTACTTTCAGTTGCGAGGCACGATTGGCAGGAATCACCGTCTCAAAACCCACGCGGATGGTTCCCGGATTGCGGAAATCATATTCATGCGGGGGCACGTTCGACCAGGTTTTCATTTCTACTTCCGTATCGGCATCTACCGTCAATAGCATCCGTTGTCCGTCTTTGGTTAATTCCATCCGGTTCTTGCCCGTTATTTTGGCTTCCGCCGGAGTGACCATTATCCAGGATACGGCAGCTTCCTTGTCCCCCGTCTCCAACCGGTCGGTTACTTCCAGATGGTCTTTCTGATCCAATATCACGGTGCGGACGACTTTCTTTACGCTGTTGGCAAACACACTCGACAGGTCTACTTCCGCCCCTTTCTGTTTCTTCGACTCGAAAGTACGGGTGATCGGAGCATTACTCTTTACCAAATGGCGTTCGCCGTTAATCGTCAGGGTGTTGTGAGCGATATTGCTTAGCCGGAATACTTCCCAGCGTTGTCCGTTCTGCGACATATTCCACAGGTCTACTCCCTTACTTTCGAGCGTGATGTAACTCTGCATACCCAAGTCCATCGCCCAACGCACCCCGTCTCTCTCGAAGATAAACGAACCGGCATCCATGTGCGCATGAGAGGTAGAAGGCGAACCGCCTTTCACTCCCAGATAGGTATCTTCCTTGCTGTCCCATCCGCCACGGTAGATAAACACAGGCGTATCTCCTCGACTGAACCAAAAGTTTTTCTTCGGCTTGCCGATATGCTTCAAATCGAGCTGCGAACAGAACACCATCAGGCTGGGCAGTAAACGGTCTTCGGCAAACGGCATATCCGGCCGGTCGAGATACTGACGTTCAATCCACAACAGGGAAAGGTCTTTCGCTTTGCCTGCAAACCAAAACATCATCATGTTGCACTCCGCCTCTACCGGAGAGTCCGAGAAACAGAAACAATCTCCGCCCGGAGCCGTCATATACTGCATGAAACGGGCAGACTCCATGAAACCGGGGGCTTGGGAGAGCCCATTGTCTGTGCCGAAAGCACTTTCGAGCGCAGCAATGAGCATTACCTGAAAACTTGTCCCGTACCCCCAATATCCGAATCCTTCGGGATAACCTCCGTCGGGGCCATAACCTACCATCGCTTTCGGATTTGTCTCCATGCATTTCTCTATGATGCCTTTCGATACTTCCGGAATCTCTTCAAAAAGAGCCAGCGCGCCATACGCCAATCCACTATTACATACGGAATTCCAGTTGTTCTTAGCTGTATAGAACCAGGCATGACGGGTGTTCTTTGCCGCGTCGAAGCCTTTCGCGATGATTGCTTCGCGCACTACCCGGCGGGTGTCGGGCTGCAAAGAATCGTACAGCCAGTCATAACCGATAGCCAATGCCATTACCATCTCACCCACATCCAGGAAATGAGTGGGGTTCCAGTCGGTGAAACAACTGACGGCCAGCATCTCCTGTTCCGCACGGTGAGCATATTTCTTATCTCCCGTCATACGGTAAGCGTATGAGAGGTAATAGATACGCTTCAATGCGATGCGCGAAATCGCCAGCAGGCGTTTGCCCTCCTTGATACGTTCCACAGGTGGTTCCGTAAGTGTCCGGTCGCAAAGTTCCATGATCCGCTGGTGAACAGTGGCCAACGGGGGATACTCCGCAATGGCTTTCCTGATGGCTTCTTCTCCTCCCGCCGGCAATAACAACCGGGGATGAGGCGCTATCTTGCCATAATCAAACTGTTGCGCAACTACACCCGTGCAACCAGATACAAAAATGAGTAATAGTAAAAGTATTTTCTTCATCCTTATTCAAATCTTTATGATTAATACGCCCAACCGCTTCGTTTAGTCAGGTTCGGGTTCTTTTGCGTTTCAGAGATAGGAGCAGTCCATGGCCACATGTAATCGGTGTAATACCAGTTATACTCTACCAGTTCGCCCCACCAGGATTTGCCGCCATTGATGTCTTTCCCCTGGAATTTGGTTTCTTTGTAGGTTCCCCAACGTACTTCATCGAAAAAGTTGATTCCTTCCAGACAGAATTCCACGCGACGTTCATAACGTATCCTTTCGAGCATGTCTTCCTTTCCGTTCACTGCGCACGGGCCGCTTCCGCCCTCTGTCAGTGCAGGCATGTGGGCGCGGGTACGCACTTTATTCACCAGGCGGATGGCTTCTCCCAACTGATCGGTCTGCGCCAATGCTTCGGCATACTGCAACAGTACATCGGTATAGCGAATCAACGGCCAGTCGGTATGGCAACGGCTCCGGCTAATCAAACGTCCTTTCTCAAACTCATTGTACTTGCGATAGCAGTAGAAAGCAGAAGTACGTTTATCGAGCCAGAAGTCTCCACCATTCGTGCCCTGTTCCTTCAACGGCCAACGGAGTTGTTTACCGATCTGGTTGGCATCTCCTGCATAATTAGGCTTGTAGCAGTCTACCGGCACATAAGGAGTGACGACGGTCTGTTGCAGACGCGGGTCACGACTGTCATACGCCTTTTTGATGCGGGCTTCATTACCGCTGTTCAGGTAATATTTCTGATAGATATCTTCACCTACCCGTTTGACGAGGGCATTCTTTTGTGAGGACATGGATTCCAGTCCGTCACGGCAGAAGAAGATTTCACGCTGTTTTGGAGTCAGCAAGTCCCAGTCTTGCAAGCCGTCTACTTCCGACCATTTGAAGTCCGATCCGTCTGCGTTCTTATAGTAATCTACAAAGTCTGCGGAAGGTTTTATTTCCGTCCAGCCATCATACGTATCGCGGGCACCGGTCATTTGCTGAATGTTATCACAATAACCGGTTTCTTCGCTGAACTGGAGCGAGAAGATCATTTCTTTATCCTTTTCGTTTTCATATTTGAAGAAGTCGGCATATTCGCCTGTCCACAAGCCATAACCACACGTTTCCACTTCTTTGAAATCGTTGCCTGCTTCCTTGTATTGCTTCTTCCACATATATACCATACCACGCAGGGCATAAGCGGCACCTTTAGAAGGACGGCCGTAGTTTTCATTCAACGTGTTATTGGGGAAGTCGGGATTGTTGATGCAATACGTCAAATCATCCAGAATCACTTGCCATACCTCATCCACCGAAGATTGGCCACGGGTACAGTCTTCGTTATTGATAGGTTCCAGATAAACGGGGACACCCTGATAAAGCATATTCAGACGATTGTACGCCCAGGCACGGAGGAAACGGGCTCGCATTGGTAACGCGCCAGTTTATTAGCGCTCATATCCGCTTTATGCAGATTGGCAATCGCATCGTTACACGCATGGATGATGGTGTAACAGAACTTCCATTCATACCACACCTGAAAGTCATTGGCAGGTTTGGTGGCCAGCGAAAGCAGTTCCACCGGATAGTTGTTGGAATAATAATCGGTTGCAAAGCTCATAGCTTCGATTCCCTGACGGTTCAGCCCGTCGGCACGGCGAAGCTGGGTAGAGGAGAGTTGGGTAGCATAGAACGGGAAGTAGAGTCCTGCCATTCCCTTGTCGGCAAGCTCCTCCGTGGTCCACATGTTTTCACTTGCAATCTGGTCTTCCGGAGCCACATCGAGAATATCCATGCAGGAGGTAGCCGCCAGCGCCATCGTTAAAATCATTAATATCTTTTTCATATCAGATTCTGTTTTTTAGTTCTACATCATTAAAAGGTAATCTGTCCGCCAAAAGAGATCTGACGCATCAACGGATAACCGATGGCAGTTCCTATTTCCGGATCGAGTCCCGGATAACTGGTAATCGTCAGAATATTGTCCATCGACACGAAAGCACGGAGCTTATTAACAAAGAACTTGCTGGAAATCCGTTGCGGCAACGTATAGCCGATTTGGATATTCTTCAACTTGAAGTAGTCACCCTTATATTCGTTCCAGTCGCTCTGGATTCTGTTATTATAGGTAGTACCGTATGTCAGGCGGGGATATTTGCCCCACTGATTGGTACGCGGATCGTCCGGGTTGGAAGGATCGAAGAAGTAATGGTTATCGGCAATATGCTCGATAATGCCATATCCGTGGCTGACCAGTGTCGAGTTGTAGTAATCCGTATTCCAGTTGAGGTAATGCCCGAAAGCTCCCGACCATAACATGGAGAAATCAATGTTCTTGTAAGAGAAGGCACAGTTGAAGCCCAGGTTGAATTTGGGGACACTGGTGTGTCCGGAGAAATCCCGGTCGTTGGTATCGCCGTAGTTCATATCACCGTTGCTGTCGGCATAGAGTATGTCACCATACCAAAGCTGGTCTTTGGCAACCGTCTTCATTCCTCCGAACGAATAACCGGAGTCAATCATGGCCTGCACCCATACCATATCTTCTTTCGTACGTATCATTCCGTCCTTCGGTCCCGCATGGATATCCACCGCACCTCCGGTATAGCCTTCGCCGGAACCTCTGTACACCTTATACATATAGGTTTCTCCCAGTTGGCGGCCTTCGCAGATGTAGCCTCCGAAACCAGATTCAGACACATCACTGAAGTTGTTGACATAGCTCACTTTGTTTCCCTGTGCATCATACGTCCAGTATTTCTGGAGTTCGCCTTTGAACTTCATCACTTTGTTGGCGTTGAAAGAGAAGTTCATACCCACTCGGTATTCGAAATCTTTTCCGATACGGTCGTTCCAGTTGAGGGTAAATTCAACACCACGGTTGCGCACTTCACCCAAATTCTCGGGAGCAGAGCCTACAACACCCATCGAAAGATAGAGTTCGGGATGGTAGAGAATGTCCGAAGTATACTTATTATAATAGTCTATCTCACCCGTCAGGCGGTGGTTGAAGAAGCCGAAATCAAGTCCGATGTCGGTGGTGGCGGTACTTTCCCAATGCAGCTTGTCGTTGCTTAGTTTCTTGCGTACCAATCCTTTGGTTCCTTCACCGTCGATTACAACATTGCCTGTGGCGTAGTTTGCCTGCCAGTCGTAGTTGCCCGTTGAGTTGTTACCTGTCTTTCCCCAGGAAACACGGAGTTTCAGGTTAGAGAGATAGTCCGATGCTCCCTGCATGAACGATTCTTCCGAAATACGCCATCCACCGGAGAACGAGGGGAAATATCCCCAACGCTGGTTCACACCGAAACGGGAGGAGGCATCGGCACGAAGGTTGGCTTCGAAGAGATAACGCCCTTTATATCCGTAGTTGACACGGCCGAAATAAGAGAGCAATCCCCATTTGGCAGGTGCCGAGCTGGAAGAGCTGACGAGCGTCTCGTAAGTGCTTAGTTCGTTCAGCGTCCAGTCCGTAGCGCCTTTACGGGAAACGGCAAAGCTCTTGCTGTAATATTCCTGTGCAGAATATCCGAGCAGTGCGCCCAGATCGTGGTCTTTCTTGATGGTTGTATTGTAGCGTACCAGTATTTCGGCACTCTGACGCCAGGTGCGTGCGCTCGTATTGGTGATGGAAGCGTTCTCCAACGCGCTTTCGCTGACACGCTGGTCGGTGACGTAGTCCCAATAACCATTTTGGCGGCTATAAGAAGACTTGTCGGTGAATGTCGGCGAATAGTTGAAAGTACCTTCAATGTTGAGCCTTTATAGGGAGTGATAATTCCGTAGACTGATGCATTGAGACGCCATACGGTATTGAAACCGGTGGCTCCTGCCATCTGACCGAAGATATTATTGGCATTGGAAGATTCTTCGCTGGCTAGCGCGGCACGTCCCCAGTAGTTCGGTTCGCCGGGATATACACCCGGAGTGGTCTGATAGAGATACTTGAATCCGTTGCTGATATTAGCCATCCCGTAATCTTGCTTTTGTCCGTAGAGACGGGTGCCGACGGTCATCCATTTCACTATCTTGGCTTCCAGGTTGGTACGGAAATTGATTTTCTGCGTACTTGAGTCGAGGTTCCAGCGGTTCATGACTCCCTGATTGTCGAGATAGCCTAAGGAAAGCATGTATTTCACTTTCTCCGAACTGCCGGAGACAGACAGGTTGTGCTCTTGCGAATATCCGGTGTCGAATACTTCGTCGAACCAATCGGTGTTGGGATAAGCCACGTAATTGGGTACTCCGTACTCGTTCAACCCGTTCGGATCGGCAGAAGCAGCCCTCCAGCGGTCGATGCTTTCCTGCGAGAAGATGCCTTTGGTATTCACATTGTCGCAAGCCTCGTTCACCAGTCCCATATAACGGGCATAGTCGCTTACGAAAGAGAGGTTGTTGTAGGGCATCTGCACGACTCCCGAATAAGAATAGGAGATTTGCGGTTTGCCTTTCCCGTTTTTGGTGGTGATAAGGATGACTCCGTTGGCGGCTCGCGTACCATAAATAGCTGTGGAGGCAGCGTCTTTCAGTACGGAGATGCTTTCGATGTCGTTGGGGTTCACATTGTCCATGCTCCATTCGATACCGTCCACCAGGACCAATGGGGAGTTGGTATTGAACGTACCGTTACCGCGGACGCGGATGGTGGCACCGTCCGAACCGGGTTGTCCCGAAGCCTGCGTGACGTTCATACCGGCGGCAAGTCCCGAAAGGGCGGAAGAAACACTCATGATGGGTCGTCCTTCCGTCTGGTCGGCAAAGTTGATGGAAGTCACAGAACCGGTCAGGTTCACTTTCTTCTGTACACCGTAGCCCACTACCACTACTTCATCCAGCACTTTCGTTTCCACTTTCATCTGTACATCAAGTTTCGTACGCCCGTTCAGGAGAAGCGTGGTGGTCTGATAACCAATGTAACTGAAAGAAACGGAAGGTTTGGCAGAAGTTGTTTTTAAGGTGTAGTGTCCGTTCAGGTCTGTCAGGACACCGTTTGTTGTACCTACTTCGACGACGGAAACACCCGGCAGGGTTTCTCCATTCTCATCGATCACTACTCCACTTACCGTGGCAGATGTTTGTGCCCACACCACATCTGTCAGTAAAAAGAGCAAAGCCAATAAAAATAATAGATAATGCTTCTTTTTCATTTTATTAGATTTAATGAAACAATTAGGTTGTTAAATACTCACCCTGCAAAGAAATGGGATATTTAGCCAATCTAATAATACTGTTTAGGCGATTGATGCCACTAATTAATAAAATTCGGAGGAGAATGGAAAGGAAAAACAATCTTTTAAGAATTCGACTAGTTTTTATCAGAAAATGACTAGATAATTTTATTCCATATTTAAAAATAGGTTGTATTTTTGCCCGATACCTAATAACTATTCGTCGAATATCTAATAAAAACAGTATGAAAAAACATTTTCTACTTCTTATTTTATCACTTTTATTCCTGCCGATTGCACAAGGCAAAGTAAAACTTCCTGCAATGATGGGAGATCACATGGTACTTCAACAGAACAGTTCCGTTAAGTTATGGGGTTGGGCAGACGGTAAGAAAGTAACTGTCACCACTTCGTGGAACAACCGGACCTATCAGGCATCTACGGATAAAGACGGGACTTGGCTGGTGAAAGTAGACACTCCCGAAGGGGGTATACTCCTTATTCCATTACTATCAGTGACGGAACTCCGGTCACTCTCTCGGATATACTGATAGGAGAGGTATGGATCTGCTCCGGACAGTCGAATATGGAAATGCGTATGATGGGAAATACGGCACAACCCATTGACAACTCACTTGAAACGCTGCTGAATGCAGGTAACTACCGTGACCGTATCCGGTTTATCACCGTGCCAAGAATAAAAGATGTACAGCGAAGGGCGGACTTTAAAAAAGAAAAATGGAAAGTCTCCACTCCTGAAACAACTATTGATTGCAGTGCAACAGCTTATTTTTTTGCCAAACAAATTACCGAAACTCTAAATCTACCGGTAGGATTGGTAATCAATAGCTGGGGAGGTTCCCGAATTGAATCCTGGATGACCGAAGAAACACTGTCATCCATTCAAGGAATAGATATAGAGACAGCCAAAAGTTCTAAACTGGATGTACGTAATCGATTAGGGTGTCTGTATGATATCATGTTATGGCCTGTCAAAAATTATACAGCACGTGGATTTCTTTGGTATCAAGGAGAATCGAACATTTTCAATTATCAATTCTATGCTCCGATGATGACTGCTATGGTACAACTATGGAGAAATGTGTGGGAAGCGCCCGATATGCCTTTCTATTATGTGCAGATTGCTCCTTACAAATATGAAAACAGCCGGAATACAGGTGCCGCCTTGCTGCGTGAAGCACAAGTGGAAGCACTGAAAACAATCCCTAATTCGGGCATTGTACCCACTACGGATATCGGTGATGAATTCTGCATCCATCCGCCACAGAAGGATGTAGTAGGGCTTCGGTTGGCTACGCTTGCACTGACTAAGACATACGGTATCCGCCGGTTGCCATCCAACGGCCCGATGATGACCAAAGTGGACTATGCGGACAAAAAGGCCATAGTGACATTTGATAATGCACCTGCGGGGTTGTTCCCTACTTTCTCCGAACTGGAAGGATTTGAAATTGCGGGAGCGGACAAGAAGTTCTATCCGGCAAAAGCAAAGATTGTGGGACGTACCAACACAGTAGAAGTGTGGAGTGAAGAGGTAGCCCAACCGATTGCCGTGCGCTATGCTTTCCGTAATTATGTGGGAAATATCACGCTGCGGAATACTTTCGGATTGAGTGCTTTCCCATTCCGCACAGATACGTGGGATGACGTGAAATAAAGGCTTCTACAAAGGGGGTAATTACCCTGTTTACAGGAGCTATAGATCCAATCTGTTGGGTATATATGCCCTGCGTGTTGGGTATATAGATCCAACGTATTGGACATATAGATCCAATACGCAGGATATATAGCTCCTGCAAACAGGGGATATAAAGAAAGGAAACTATGAAACGATCCATCTTATCCATATGTATATTGTTGGCATCGGTTTCTCTGGTCTTCGCCAATATCTACAAGAAATATGACGTTAGATCGGGGTTATCGGGCAACTGTGTCCGGAGCATCCTTCAGGATAGCATCGGATATATGTGGTTTGCAATGCAGGACGGGCTGAATCGTTTCAACGGCATCGAGTTCACCAACTACGGACATTCGTCAGAAAACGGCGGAAACAGCTATATGAATATAGTAACGATCTGCCGCCATCAGGATAACAATCAGATTTGGGTGGCCAGTACGGAGAAGCTGTATTTATTCGATTCGTGGGAAGAGAAGTTCTCCGTATTCGATAAACAGACGGAAGACGGGGCATCAGTCAACAGCGTCTTCGGAATGGCATACGACAATGACGGGCAGTTATGGATCGGAACAACCAACGGGCTGTTTGTCTACAACGAGAAAAAAGGTACGTTGAGGCAATATCTGCATTCTCTTTCCGATCCTCATTCACTGCCGGATAATCACATATGGGTGATTTATAACGACTCGTTCGGGACTATCTGGATAGGTACCCGGAATGGGCTGGCGAAATACAACCAACGTACGGACAACTTCACAGGATATATATCCGAGGGCACTTCTTTCGGACGTCCTGCCTGCAACGAGATTATCTCTTTGATGGAAAGTTCGCAGGGAGTATTATGGGCGGGTACATGGTACGGGGGACTGGCACGTTTCAATAAAGAGACAGGGCAATTCCGCTATTACTTCGGAGAAGGGGACACGCTTACCATTCCGCGCATCCGCACCTTGTTTCAACGAACGGCCAACTCTTTCTATCTCGGCTCCGACGACGGACTTTATACATTCAACACCACGACAGGAGAATGTCTGCCTACCGACGACGGACAAAATAAAGAAAGTATCTATGCCTGTTATCAGGACAGGGAAGGGGGAATCTGGATCGGGACTTATTTCAGTGGGGTGAGTTACTTGTCTCCCAAGCATAAGGATATTGAGTGGTATTATCCCAATGGTGCAGAAAATTCTCTTTCGGGAAATGTAATCAGCCAATTCTGCGAAGATCCCGACGGAAACATTTGGATTGCTACCGAAGACGGGGGACTGAATCTCTTTGATCCCCGCACGAAGAAGTTTAAAAAACATCTGTTGAGAAACAGTAACCCTAATATCGGTTATCACAATATCCATGCACTGTTGTACAATGAAGGAAAATTGTGGATTGGCAGTTTCTCCCGTGGATTATATATCCTGGATATTCAAACGGGAAAAATGAAAAACTATCGCCATAACCGCGCAAACCCACATTCAATTCCTAACGATCATATCTACTCCATCTATCAAACGAAGGATGGCAGCATTTATCTGGGAACGCTTTCCGGATTCTGCCGGTATGACCCGGAAAGTGACTCTTTCCGAACATTGGAACCTTTAAGCCATATCTTTATCTACGATATGGTTGAAGACCAACATGGGGACATGTGGCTGGCAAGCAAAAGGGACGGCATTTGGCGTTACAACCGCCAAACCGGCAAATTGCACAACTATCGCAACGACCCGGCAAATCCTGATTCTCCTTGCAGCAACTGGGTAATCCGTGTGTATATTGATCATAAACAGCATCTATGGTTCTGTACCGAAGGCGGTGGTATCTGCCGTTATCACTATCAGGAGGACCGTTTTGAAAACTTCTCTACCAAAGAGAATCTGCCAAACAATATCATCTATGGCATACTGGACGACCAATCGGGTAACTATTGGCTTTCTTCCAACAGGGGACTGATCCGGTATGAGCCGCAGAACAAACGGGCACAGCTCTATACCATCGAGGACGGATTACAAAGCAACCAGTTCAATTTCCGCTCTTCCCTGCAAGCCAGTGACGGGAAATTCTATTTCGGTGGAGTGAACGGGTTCAATAGTTTCTATCCGTTCAAATTATCGATTAATAAGGTAAGACCTACGGCGTCTATCTCGGCGGTATATATGCACAGCCCCGACGACAAAGTAAGCCTTAGCAAGCGTATACCTGCTCTTAGCGGACAAGTAACGATTCCTTATCAGGTGGTATCGTTCGACATCGCATTCGAAAGTCTTAGTTATGTGGCTCCCAGCAAGAATTTATATGCCTACAAACTGGACGGTATTCACAAAGAATGGATATATACGGATAAACATAACGTATCTTTTCTCAACCTGCCTCCGGGTGAATATACTTTCCGTGTGAAAGCCAGTAACAACGATGAATATTGGAGCAATGACGACTGTTGCCTGCATATTGAAATTCTTCCTCCACCCTGGAAGACCATTTATGCCAAGATTTTCTATTTACTAATTGCGTGTGGCCTCGCATATTTTCTGATACAGCTTTATTTGCGTAAACAGCAGGCTGTGAAAGCAAGAAAGATGAAAGAGATGGAACAAATCAAGAATCAGGAATTGTTCCAGTCGAAAATTACATTCTTCACCCAAGTGGCACATGAAATCAAGACTCCGGTTAGTCTTATCAAAGCTCCGCTGGAAGCTATTTTGGAAACACATGAATGGAACAGTGAAGTGGAAAGCAACCTGTCTGTGATACAAAAGAATACCAACCGGCTGATGGAGCTTATCAAACAATTGCTCGACTTCCGAAAAGTGGACAAGGAAGGTTATACGCTTTCATTCAATGAAGTGGATATCAACCGGATGATAGAGGACATCATCGACCGTTTCCGTGCCATCTCCCTGACCGGAATCTCTTTCAGTGTCTCCCTGCCGAAAGAACATCTGCAATATAATGTAGACCAGGAGGCGCTGACTAAAATTGTCAGCAACCTGCTGACGAATGCCATGAAATATGCCCGCACCCGCATTATGGTGATTTTGGACGAACATCTGTCTGCAGAAGGGCGTACGCTCTCCCTGTGTGTACGCGACGACGGTCCGGGTATTCCGCAAGAGGAATGCAGCAAGGTTTTCGAACCGTTTTATCAGGTGGGAAATACAGGAAATAACGGATCGGGAGTAGGAATCGGATTGAGTCTCGTCAAATTGTTGGTGGAAAAGCATAAAGGAAAGGTTTATATCAATCCCGGCTATACGGAAGGATGCGAAGTATGTGTGGAAATTCCGTATTTGGAGAAAAGCATCTCTGTCAGCCCCTCCATTACTTCCATGCCCGACAAGGTTCCCGCTCTGGAGGAAGAGAGCGAACCCGCCGGTTACTCTCTTCTGGTAGTGGAAGACACGACGGATATGCTGGAGTTTCTGGCTAAGAATCTGGGAAATACCTATACCATCCATACAGCCGCCAATGGCAAGGAAGCCTTGGAATGTCTGGAGACAACAACAGTAGATCTTATTATCAGCGACATCGTCATGCCTCACATGGACGGATTCGAATTATTAAAGTCCATCCGTTCCGACAATATGCTTTGTCATATCCCGTTTATCCTGCTTTCGGCACTCGACAGCATCGATTCAAAAATTGCGGGTCTTGACTATGGCGCGGACGCTTATATAGAAAAGCCTTTCTCGCTAAGCCACATGAAAGCCACCATCAATAATCTGCTGGAAAACCGGCGCATGCTGTTCAATCACTTTTCAACGGTGCCGAATATGTCATACGACCAGACATTAATGAACAAAACAGACGTGAAATGGCTGAACACGATCAATGAAATCATTATCCGCAATTTCACCAATGAAGAATTTACCATCGATAAGATGGCAGAGGAGATGGCTATCAGCGTTCCAACTTACAGCGCAAGTTGAAAGGGCTGACCGGAATGCCACCCAATGATTATATCCGGTTGATACGGCTCAAAACAGCCGGAGAACTTTTGCGGAAAGGGGAGTACCGGATCAATGAGGTTTGTTTCATTGTAGGATTTAATAATCCTTCGTACTTTGCCCGTTGCTTTCAGAAGCAGTTCGGGATATTGCCGAAAGATTATGTGAAAGGTGGTGACATAACCCATTCCCAAAAGGGAACAACTTCAATATCCCCATAAGTTTCCTTCTGGTTGTAAGTAAGCAGGGTCTTCTTTTCGAGCATCACATTTTCCAGTTCGAATCCGTACAGTTCACGTTTCAGGTTCATGTCATTCAGTTCATAGCAAACCTGAAAGCCATAAGCTTTCCCGTTTTATACGCCAAAAAATCACATTCCGTCTTACTATTGTCGAATGAAATATTCATATACCCTTTATTTCTCAGCTCATTATAAACAAGATTCTCCAAGGCACTACCACTTTGCGGAGAATAACGAAAGACATTGGCTGAAACCAAGCCATTGTCAATGAAATAACACTTATGCTGGGAACGGGAAGTCTCTTTCAAAGAATAAGAAAAGTTACGTACATCGACGCAAATATAACTGTCACACAAAAAGTTGAGATAGGACGCAACTGTATTTTCATTGCTTTTCAGTGCCTTACCCACAGCCGGTATAGAAAAACGACTCCCCATATTCTGCATCAAGTAACTGACCAGACGAAAGAACAAATGGGTGTCACGTATGCCACTATAAACGATGCAATCCTTCTGCACAATGGATTCGAAATAGCTTTTCAATAATTCCTGTTTGATGTCCTCATCAGCATCACCCAATACGATTTCAGGAAAACAACCTGTAGAAAGGACATTGTCCATGATACGCAGAACTTTCGGTGTTTGGGTATAACAATCAAGCAAAGTCGTTATTCCTTGCGAACGAAAAACTTCCCGAACAGAAAACGGACGCACTTCATTCTCGAAATAACGACCGGACAACAAGGCGGAAAAACGGTTCTGTAACAATTGCGAGTTAGACCCCGTAATATATATCTTTTCAAATATCTCAGTGTCATAAGCACTCTTTATGAATATCTCCCAATCACATAAATGTTGTACTTCATCCAAAAACAGGAATTTCACTTTCTCTCCCGTCAGACGTTCTGCATTTTCAATCACGCCGAATAATTTGGAGGAATCATCCCAAAATGGAATGAACTGCGGATCATCCAAATTAAGTACAAGAATCGACTTACCGCTCACTCCTGATTGCAACAGATCATTAATTAATAGTTTGAAGACAGTAGATTTGCCACAACGACGTACACCGGTCAGTATCTGAACATGACGCATCGTTTTCTTTTTCAGAAGATTGTCCATGATGTCTCTCGGACACAAGTGATCAAACATTTTGCCATTCCATTGGGCATTCTGGCGTATCAGGGTCTTTTCCATACCAAAATCAGTTTTTTAATAACCTTCAATTCATGCAAATATAAGAACTTTATTTTGTTTACCTAACTATGTTCGGTAAAATGAGTATTTACAGGAAACATAATTAGGTAAATAAGCCCTTTAATCTGGAAAGAGTGTTCTTTATAAAGAACGTTTTGCAGATAACACTTGGCGTAAATACCGGATCAATGAGGTTTGTTTCATTGTAGGATTCAATAATCCTTCGTACTTTGCCCGTTGCTTTCAGAAGCAGTTCGGGATATTGCCGAAAGATTATGTGAAGAAAGGAAACATTATCAGGGAAGTACACATTCTCAAGCATTCCCACTGCGATGAAGAAAAATACTCAATTATATGAGAAAACTCTCACTGCAATGAGAACTTTTTCTCATCGCAGTGAGAATATACCCTTGTCAGAATAGGCTGAAACAGCTCATGAAGCCAATAAAAGGGCGAGCAATAAAATAGGAAATATAAAACTTCTGAATTCTATTAGTTCGCCCTCTTATATTAATTTTCTTACGTATTATCAAGAAGAAATATATCCCTGTTTGAATTATATTTTAATAAGAAGCTGTTGCCGGAATACCTTCCTTTTCCAATAAAGCCACAATACGGTCTAACTCTTCATGCGTAGCCTTTTGCAAATCGTGGTCGGGAGTCTCCCGGTCGATCGTATAAATCATCACTTGCCGGGGAGCGATTTCTTTCACTGCTTCTATCCAGGGGAGCACATACTTGTCGGATGTATTATCCATGTCTTTTCCCTGATAACCTCCTTTCAGAAACATCGTCTGTACGATGCAGTTTCCTTTGAACTCTTTCATTCTTTCGATAATCTTCTTAACAGAATATTTTCCGTTAGGACGGTCCAACAGATGAATGTATTCTTCATCCACCGTATCCAGTTTCAGGATATTATTATCTATCTTGTTCAGTGCTTCGAATACAGCAGGACGGTCGATAAATGTAGAGTTACTCAATACGCTTACTTTTGCTTTTGGGAAATACTTGTCGCGAAGCGCAAGTGTATCTTCTATGATTTCCGGGAAATGGGGATGCGCAGTCGGTTCACCGTTTCCGGCAAATGTCAGTACATCGGGAGCAGGGCCGTTTGCCTGCATGTCTTTTAGTTTCTCTTCAAGAGCCGTACGGACTTCTTCACGGGTAGGAAGAAGTTTCTTCGTACGATGTTCGGCATTGAAACCACACTCACAATAAATGCAGTCGAATGAACAAACCTTACCGTCATCCGGCAATAAATTGATTCCCAATGAAACGCCCAAACGGCGGGAATGAATAGGGCCGAAGATGGGTGAAGGAAAAATAATAGTCATCTTATTCTAATTATTTATTCATAAATCATAGCAAAGATAACCCAAAACTTATAGGTTATTCTATCTGTACGACCATTTTTTCATCATCCCAAACAAATTATTACTCTAACGCCACTCAAGAAACCACACGGAAATATTGATCCATTCTTCTCAAAAGCAGAATATACATATCACGTACTTCCCTTTGGGAATGTGTCGTGCTAAGCTCCTCCAGTCTATCGTGCAGACTATGCAATTCGTTCGTTAAACGTTTCTTTATACTATTATGTTCAGTAGCTTCCTGCATAATATCCAGCCATGCTTCCAAACATATCAGCTGAATATCCATCTGTTCATAACTAACGGCTGACTGCGGATCAAAACCATTAAACAACCCCTTATAAAGATCCCGGAAAAAATCAATATCGTCATACCCCTTCCGGTCACTCTGCAACGCCTGCAATCGAAGAGCTGAAATTGTCTTTACACTCAACAATTGTTTGAACAACTTCGCCAGTTCCGGATACAGAAGATTGTTTCTTGTTTCCAACAAATTCTCTTTTACATAGGTACATTCCATCTTTTTAACAGAATGAAATAAATAGTTGTCCAAATCAAGCATTGCCTGACGCTGCGCATCTGCCGGTTGAGAACTACCCACCACCTTTGCCATTTCCATCAGATAACTCCCATACAGACGAATAGCCTTTCTGTATATATCAGTGAGCGAACTCCCTTTATCGTATTTCTTCCCCTTATACACAATCTTGTCCAACCGACTCACTACAGTCTGTAAATCCGATATTTTGACCGTATAATCTTCTGGAAATGAAGAATTAGAATTCTCCTTCCCTGATGGTTGGAATAAACGAATGTGATCTGGTAAATTATGCTCTATCCATTGCCGGAGCTTCTCCCGTTCATCATAACAATTTTGGTCTCCATTGAAAGGATGATAACCAAAATAAATAGTCCGGCAATCATCATCTCCCACTTTTAAAGTCTTTCCACACGAGCTTTTCGATAAACTTCTGCGCAAACCTAAAAGATATCCAATTTCTTCCGTTATTTCATTTTGCAACAATTCTTTTTCCACTTCTTTAGAATAACGGTCAGCCAGAATACGCGAATCCGAGGCACCGCAACTTAACAGATAGTCGTCTAATTTTCCTTTTAGGAATCCATGTCCGATATTCAAACGACATGAAAGTATTTCTCCGGTACGAGGATGACAGATAAAGTCACTTTTAATCCCCGGTATTCTCAAATCATAAGATATAAAAGCACGTTGTTCCGCCGGAATTATCTTTCGGTCTGCATACCTTACTTGTAAAGCATCATGAATACCTGCTTTATGGAAGGCGGTATTCCATGCTTCCACTCCTTCCTTTACTGCCTGGAAATATTCCTTCGGAAAAAGGGTATCTACATAGAAAGTAAGCGGTTGTGACATATCCCAACGAAGAATCAATGAATCTTCTACCATACAATAAGGATTTTGCGAGTAATCTTTGAAACTCAATGTCCGGTAAGGTATTCTGTAATCTGCCAAGCGGATCTGATCTTTTTTCAGAGGTAGCAAGCGTACTGCACAAGTGACTTCCAAAGGCATACTACCTTCAGGCAATATAATGGCAGAACTGGACAGCATATATCTTTCCGCTTCAACTCCATGATAGCGCCTGACCGTAAACGACACACCTTCCTTAAAAGGATGTATTTTCATTATTTCCGACAGTTCCGGAACCAAGGAACGAATAAAACTATCATTATAGCTGAACCAGTCATCGCCAGTCATCAGATACTCTGTTATCCGAATAATAGCTCCCTGCTCTTTTGAATAGGCCACCACTGGATAACTTTTACCGGCAGGTTGCATATTTGACAACGAGAAAGACTGCTGATATGTGCTTTTTTCATCTAAAATACGCTCTGTATAAAACGGTTTTTGAAGCAAATTGTAGCTTTATCCGGAGATATAATACGCACTACTCCCAGTCCGTCAACCGGACGATTCAACAAATCAAACCCTCGGTCTATCTGTCCACTGACTTCAATTTCCCGCCCGATATATTTTTCGGGTATTTCCAAATAGATTTCTTTTTCCGCTACATACACAGGAAACACACCGTCGATCTTATCCATCCCGGCAACAAAAAACTCGTCAAATGACTTGACGGAATCCTGTGCCTGAAGCAAAACTGTGACACACAACAATATACCAATCACATATCTTCTTCTCTTCATGAATTTCTTTATTTACTTTTCATCATTAAAACAAAATACTATCTACAAGAAACATTGCCCGTTTTTTGGCAACCGGATCCGTAATCTTATGGCTATAATCAAGACTTTCCTCCTTTATTCTATTCAAAGCCTGCATAATGGAAACCAATAATCTCGACGAAGTTATCTTTTCTGATCTATCCAACAATTTAACAAGTTTACTCACATAAAGCAGCTGCACTTTATACTTGGCGTCACTTACAGGAATATTGTCAGCCCATTCGGCAAATAATTCTTTATGTATGCTTTCCAAAAACTCATCTACAGACAACATATCCTCACAAACATTCTCCGTTCTTTCCACTTCCCGGAGGGAACGAATCATTTCCGACATCAGCTCTTCATAAAAGCGATCGAACTCCCGACTACCGTTTATTTCTAATTTAGCGGTAAGTTTTTCATCAAACATCCACACAGGCGGTTGTAATATATAAGCCTGTATAAAGCTCATAACCTTCTTATTGTAATCGGCTTTTTCGGGTATGTAAATATTCTCATCATCCGGCTCAGCAAGACGCTTTCCACCCAAATGAGACAAAACGTGCTGTACCCACTGCATATAATGCTCCAATACCGCTTCATAACGCCCCTGTAATACACGCAAGGACATTTTATCCGTCACATTCCAGACATCCGGATGTTCACACAAATATTTCAGATTCTCTATTCCCTGTGTATTAACCATAACATGGTCATTACCTAAATCTTCCGCCTGAGCCCGTACATCCATTCTGCCCGAAAAATGTAATGAGGGATCTTTCTGTTTTTCCTGATTCCAAAGGGTCCTGTTCTTTTCTCTTTCAGAAGCATCTTTACCCGGAAATATACGGTAGCCCCATTCAATAGCCCACTTATCATATTCGCCGACACGTACCCGCCTGTTTCTCAAATCAACTTTATCTTGAGGACGCAAAGCATAATTACACCGCACATAATCCATTATGGAACTACCAATACTATATTGACTTAAAAAGTCATTATCACGTAATTGATCGATGGAGTAATGAGAACTACCCAGAAAGTTATGTTCCAACCCTAATGTATGACCCACTTCATGTGTCAATACTTGTTTTATCTGTTCGTATTGCAAAGAGTCCGGCAGCTCTATATTCCATGCCTGTGGATCATTCGCTCCACATTGAGCAAAATACCATTTCTGTTCCAAATTCAAGACACTGCAAAAAATACCGATGTGGCAAGCTATAATCTCACCGGACCGGGGTTCGCATGGAGTCGGTCCATAAGCGTTATTTTGTCCTGATATCTTCCATGAGATGAACGGATAAGTACTGTCATAAATACTAAAATCAGGATCTTCCTCAACGGTAGGAGCCAGTCGCGCATCAATGGCGTTCTTAAATCCAGCTTTCTCGAAAGCCGGACGCCAGTCACGCACCGCTTCAATGATACAGTCGATGTACTTTTCCGGTGTATTACGATCTATATAAAAAATAATAGGTTGTATGGGTTCTACCAGTTCCCCCCTCATGTATCTTTCTTCATCTTCCGCCCTTATTTCCAGCCGCCATCGTTTGACAACAGATTTCCGAATAGCAGGCTGATTCCCTTGAAAACACTCCTTGCTGATAGAAAAATAAGCTCCGGTATTTGCAGCAACTGCCTCCAACGGTCTTTTTGACAGTAATTTTATGCAGATACCTGTATCCCAGTCTCCAATATAAGGAGGTGCAACAGGCTTACCTGGTATTTTCATTGACGAACTTCGATAAACTCGTGATGCGTGTATCAACAAGCGGTTGTCATATCCTTTAATTTCCTTGATATAATCTTTCTCTCTTAAACGCGTACCTATCAATAAATCAAAAGATACAATATCAAGAGTAAACAAAGGAAAATCTTTTAATACTTCACCAATCTCTATCAAGCTGCTTCCCTGATTCCTAGCTTTAATCGGTAATATCTTATAAAGCCTTTCGTTCCCACGTTGGGCGGCGATTTTTGCATACGTTCCTTCAGGATTTTCTATCACCCTCTCATATTGTGGATCCATCATCCACAACTCGTCACCCTGTTTACGGAAACTGAAAAATACCGGACCTATCATGTCACCCGCATATCCGAATTTCTTTTCCATATCCCGGTCCGGACGGGCAGGAGCTGTCAGGATAGTTGTCGTTACGGCAAACTCACGTCCAATCAATGAATCCGGGATTTCCCAATAGATATGTTTATCACTTCGGTAGGTAGTAAACATACCGGGAATAACTTCCACTGGTGCTTCTTCTTTAATAAAAGTTGTAATACTTTGCTGTTGCCCGTACAGACAAGTACAGACAACAGCAAGAAATACTGCACCGATAATTCCTTTTAGCATAAAGACCGGTTTATACTATTCATAATTATAGCTAATATCAACAATCTTCCCAATAGGCTGATCGGGATCTTCGTAAACACAAATGCTGTTTTCTTCACGAGCTACATCGCCCGCCACTGTCAATTGCAATTCGACAACTACACCTTTGTCAGCAGTATTGATACCCAACCCGAGAGACATACCTAGTTTCTCCTTATATTCGCCTATTTCCTCATCGTCATCTTCCTCTCTCACACTTTCAGGGTCCTTAAATTTAAAACTAACTATCTGTGCTGACGGATCAGTTTCATAAGTATAAAGTTCAATTGCCCTTCCGCGACCAAGATCAATGCGATATAATTTATTACCCGATGTCATAAATATAAGGTTTGCCGTATACGCGTAAGAAGCTGCAAATTTTGCTGTTTCTACATTTACTTCGGACGGTAAAGCAATCGTATACCGGGCAGCACAAATCGGATCTTCATCTTGCGCACTGAATTTAAACACAGTCAGCTCTTTTCCGTTATGGGGAGCAGCAATCGCATAAGCAAAATTTCCCCAATTTCCCCCCGTAACAATATCATGTATTTCTAAAGACGGATCAATTACATCCGGATCAAACAAATTAGATTCGTCTGACATTGAATACGTGGATACAGGCTTCTGGTCACTCCATTTAGTACCATAATTACGTATATTTTGAGTAGCCTGATTCATCATATAATCATAATAACTCGGAATAGATGCACTAAGAAAACGATGATTCTCAGAATCAAAAAACAAATAGCCTCCTCCATACGAACCATAAGCGGAAATAGCGGGAAACTCACTTTCCTTTTTTACCGAGAATGGTACACAAAATCCATCCATAGGAGCACAATATGCTTTTCCACTATTTACAAACAATTCACCATGAGCACTCATCTTATAAAACTCAATATTCAACGGTTCCCCTTTTCCCGTCGGTTCAAAAAGTATTTTATTCGACGGATATCTCGTTATTAAAGTACTTGGAGTCAATAAGGCCAAGTCCTGATCGGTTACTACCATTAACGCCGGACTTACTTTAAAACCAAAAAAAACTAGCATACTACTCAAATACGAATCCCCATAGTTTTTTCTTGCACTTACCGCCAAAGGTTTTCCTTCTAACGGAAATGACTGATTCAGTTCTGATTTAAAGACATCCGGATAAACATAATATCCTCCCGGAGTACCCTCTATCGCTCCTAATACTCCCTTTCCTTCTTTTTCCTGCAATACAAACCAGCAAGGATTTAAAGGACGAATAATTGCAACTTCACCTATCTGATACCAGGTTGTTCCACTCTTTTTATCCGTAATGACCAACATCAAACCTATATTTTCCGATTCATAAGCTCGACTGTTACTTTACATTCTTTGCCTACGGAATAATCTTTATAATCACTAAGTCTGTCCGATCCCGCTTTCTTTCCTTCAATTGTTTTCTTCCATTGAAACACAAGGTTTTCCTCATTTTGCTCCAAAGTCTGAGAAATCTCGGGTATAATTGAAACTTCCACTGCTTCCTCTTTAGGCATACGTACCTCGTTTCAGGTATTACGATATCCATCGTATTTACATCATGATAATCGTAATCTCCCTTGTCATCGTAACAGCCTGTTTGCAATAAAGCCGCTCCGATAAAACTTACTATACAGATGATATATTTCCTCATAACGTTTCTTTTTAATCTTATTCATATTCTATTTCATCACCTTCTTCACCTAAAATCGGCGGATTCCCCGCTCCTTATATTCTCTATAAGCTTGCTTGATTACATCAATATCTTCATCTTCCAAGTCATCCCATACACGTTGACATACATCCATAATAAACATATATTTAGCATCGCTATAACTGCCAAATCCCACATAATCACTCCATTCGGTCGGTTTCAACTCCCATCTGACATTTAAAACGATTTGATTCTTTTCTACCAGACCTTTATCAAACTGATGAAGAGGGTTATTCAAATCAAACTCCAGATAACAACCATAGATATTTCTACCTGCCTGTACTTTCGGACGATTTATTTTATAATAGAATATCTGGCAAACTGTATCAAGGTCAGTATATGTATACTTGCTTTCCAATAATACATCCACTGAATTCTGATAATCATTATTCGGAGTTACTTTCACACAGAAATCACGATTCTCTTTCAAAAAATCTCCTTGTATTCTTACCTCAAAACTGTCTACAGCATAAGGTTCTTTCTTCACATAATCCGTATCAACCAAAGTACGGACATGCGTAGTGCTACCATAGAAATTGATACGAGGTGTCTGGTCATATAAGTCTATCTCGTTTTCACTGCATCCTACATAAATGCCGCAAACAAGAATAGCTAAAACAAAATATATAATACGTTTCATAATGCTTCATCATTTAGAGTTGTTTCCAAAAATATACTCGTCATCCGGCAACGTCATCTGATAATGGGCTTCAGTCATCGTTTCAATCCCACAACCATAATAAGTGCTATAATTATGCGCTTTCAAGAAATAGAAAAGTTGACCTTCCGCGAAATATTCTTTTCTATATTCTTTCATTATCTCATTAATACGTTTAGTCTGGTTTTTGTCTTCTTCCGAAGTATTATCAAGGTCATCATATCCGGTAGTCGGTATTTCATCACTATAAGAGATACCACGTGCAAAACGTACGGTATTTAACGCGTCAGCACTTTCCGATGCAGAAGGAACACATTCTGCTACAATATAATACATTTCGGGTAAGCGTATCAAAGGGATAGCGTCAGCACCGGAATAAGCATATCCGCCATTCAAAGGTTTCTGATTATATTTTCTACAAAAAACATCTGTCCGACTTGCCCCATTAATAACCTCAAACATTTCCGTATTTTTTCTCCAGTCAGTATTCCCTGCATCGGCAGTTTCATAGAAGAATTTAAATTTATCTCCATCCAGATAGAAATGTTGCTGAGTATTGGTATTCTCCATATCCATATAATTTCCAATAAGCAAATTGGAGAATTCATTGACTGTTATTCCAAAGATTTGCTCTGCGTAGCGTATGGAATTGTAATTGGAAGCAGTCTGCGATTTATACAATGTAAAATACTTAGAGGCAGCAATCACTTGTTTAGCGTACTCTGTGGCCAATCCTTTACTTTCCGCATCACCTTTGTAACAATATACACGAGCCAGCATAGCTTTAACCGCATATAGATTCATACGAAACTCACGATTGACAAGAAAATGATTTTTATCTATAAAATCTTCATCCGTCTGATCGGTAAAGAAATCAAGAGGATCACTCTCTTTCAGTAATTTTTCAGCGTCATTCAAATCTTTGAGAATAGCGTCAACCACTTCGCTGGCTGGTAAAACAGGAGTGGCATCCTTATCAAAAGCAATACGGTAGGGTATAGCTTTGGATGCAGGATGTTCTTTATAAACAGGACCGAACATACGCAACAAATCAAAGTGAAGAAAAGCGCGAAGCCCGAGTGCCTCTCCCTTCATAGTTTCATAATAGCGTTCGGTAACTAAAACATCTTTATTTTTGTCTACGTACTCCAAGAAGTTATTAATATTGGCTATGATGTTATACATCGTTGAGTAAATCCCATTCTTCTTACTCAAAAACATGTTCTCATAATCGAACACGATACTTTGGTCGAAAACAGCATTTGTATTATACCCCGGATAATCGGAATATAATCCTGCCAACTCATCCAAATAAGCATAAGTCAAGTCTCCGGCATATAATGTCGTGGTTCCCAACTTCAAATAAATACCTGTAAGCGCATCCTTAAATCCTGATTCCGACTCAAATTGCTTGTCGGTAGGAATAGAAGTCTTCGGAGATACATCCAACCAGTCGCTGCAAGACATAAGTCCCAGCATTGTTGTTGTTAATAGTATATATATTATCTGTTTCATACAAATAGGTTTTTAATTAGAAAGCAACATTCAGAGCAAATGTAAACTGACGGGAATACGGATAGTACAAACCTCTTTCGCGTTTCACTGTAGACCAATAGAAAAAGTCTTCCATATTAAACGTCACTTTAGCGGAACTCAATCCCCAATGACTAATAAATTTTGTATTAGTACGATCCATACGATAGTAAACAGACAACGAACTTCCCTGGAATATATTTTCATCCATTATAAACCGGGAAGTGGCTTTCGTTTCCAACCCGTTAGGATTAAGAATACGGAACTGTGCCTTATCACCCGGTTTCGCCCAACGTAGCTGAGTTACCCGTCGATCTACATTATATTTCAAATTAGCATTTTCCACCTTGTCAAGCAAAGTCTGATTATATACCTGACCGCCAAACTGATACCTGAAGCTGACGTCTGCTCCCCAACCTCTGTATGTAAAGGAAGAATTAATATATCCTTGCCATTTAGGTTCTGTATTACCAATAGGTACTACATCATTCGCACTCCAGTTAACGGCACTCGTCATCTCCCCGTTACGTTTCAATAATATTTCATCTCCGGAAGCCGGATCAATACCTAATGAACGTACTACCCAGATACGGGAAAGAGATTCACCTTCTTCATAACGTGGCAACGGCGTATCTTTTAAATCTGATGCACTTTTATCATTTCTGTATTTCATCGCTTCCGATATTTTCAATAGTTTGTCAGTATTATGAGAACCGTTTACTGTAATTGTCCAATAAGCTTGTTTAGCAGTGTTTTTATAAGGAATAGCCGAGAGAGAAATTTCCCAACCCTTATTCTCTATCTTTCCCAGATTTTCCGGATAACTGCTGAAACCAAGAGAAGGAGCAAGACTTATATTGGCAACCATATTATCTGTTATTTTCCGATAATATTCCACACGTGCAGTAAAACGCTGATCGAAAAACCCGAGTTCCAAGGCAAGATTAGTACTTTTTGTAGTCTGCCATTTTAAACTTTCATTATGCATAGCCAAGATTTCCGAACCTGTTGCATCCGACGAGTAATAAGGAAGCAGTAAATTGGAATATGTATAATAACCATGTGCCTGATAAGGATCAAAACCTTGGGAACCGGTCGTACCGTATGTACCCCTCAAAATGAAATCGGAAATAAAAGATACATCTTTCAAAAAGTTCTCTTTTTTCAAATCCCAACGTAATCCGGTTGACCAGAAAGGAGCCCAACGGTTATTTTTTCCAAACTGTGATGAACCGTCCAAGCGTATATTAAAGTCGAACGAATACTTATATTTATAAGAATAGCCTCCAGCAGCTACCCAACCAATGGAGCGCGTTGTCCTCTCATCTCCTGTCACCTTCTCATTATATTTCTTACCAAACAACAAGTTATCCATATTATCATTCGGGAAACCAGTCACATAGTTTCCATAAGTCTCCGAATTATTCTCCAATACACTCATACGTGCATTAGCAGTCAGGTAGTGATCTTCCAGTTGCTTATTCCAGCTTCCTGTTAAATCTATGCCCCAATTGACAGCTTCACTCTGACTTCTGCGATAATCACCTCTTAAGGTAGGATCAGTCACATTATCAAAAAGCGTATGTTGTGCAGGACGAAAAATATCACGATGTCCTACGCTCTTGGACAGATTAAAAGCTCCTTCAAACCGTAATTCATTAGTAGGATTATATTCCACCTTGAAAAGTTCACGTACTGTAAAGTTTTTACTTTGGTCTTTACTGTTGAATGTTGTATTATACATCGGATTCAGGTAGCTCGACTCACCACCCACTCCTTCGAAATTATCAAGCCGTTTTTGTATTTCTCCGTTCTCTCCATACGGACGCAGATAAGGATTCAAGCGGGTATATTCACTAAAACTTCCCCACGGAGACTCATTAGCCACCGAATTATCCAACGTAATACTATTCTTTAACAACACCTTTTTCAGACGATACTGAAAATCAAGTGAACCGGTCAGTACATCACGTTTGCTGTCTTTCATCACACCCGGAGAACTATTATATCCGACATACATCCGATAGCGTAAGGCTTCATCACCACCTTCCAGCGTAACCGTATGTCGTTGTTGGAAAGCTGTTTGCAAAGGCTTGTCCAGCCAATAAGTATTTACTCCTGCCAGCACTTCACGCAATTTAGATTGATAGAGCTGCCATTTTTCAACTGTTTCGCCGCCGTATGTATAAAGTCCGCTTTGCAACTCTGCATCTATCTTCTCTCTTGCATTCATCAAGTTATACCCGGTCATATCCGGAGCTTCAATACGAAGTTCCCCACCATAAGTCACCCAAATCCGTCCCGGTTTGGGAGTCTTGCTTTCGATAACAATTACTCCATTTGCCGCACGCGAACCATAAATAGCCGTAGCTGCCGCATCTTTCAACACAACGATGGAAGCAACACGGTCGGGATCCATATCAGCAAGTGTCTGTATACTGATTTCAAATCCGTCCATGATAAGCAGCGGTTGATTGGCATAGGTCTCATATTCGCCCTGAACTGCCAGCACATCATTACTGGCAGAATTTAAATCTACCGTAGCCTGTGCATTCAAATCCATATTTGCACCGCCACGCATACGCATATCAGGCAGATTATTCGGATTAGACCCCATATTGATATTATCCATGATACGAAGCCCGGGAGCGACAGCAGCTATCGCTTTAGCCACATTATTCGTACTATACTTTTTCAGTTCTTCACCCTTGATAGTAACAGCAGAACCAGTGAATCCCTCTTTCTTTCTATTAAACATACCTGTCACCACCACTTCATCGAGTGCTTTTGTATCAGACTTCATCACTACCGACATATAGGATGAAGGATTCAAGAACTGAGTCTCCAAACCTACATACGATATTCTAACCCGACTATCTTTCGAAACATTAGAAAGCTGAAAATTACCATTATTGTCCGTGATAGCCCTAATATTATTGGCATCTTCTACGATAATAGTGGCACCGATAACAGGAAGTCCGTCTTCCTCGGAAAAAACTTTTCCTTTTACTTGTGAAAAAAACTTTTTAGAATCCTCTTTTGTGATATTGATGAATTGTCCGTCAATGTGGTATTTCAACGGATTTTTCCCGATAATCACTTTCAATGCTTCATCGACTGTAGCTTTTTCTACTTTTCCGGTAGAAGTATAAGAACTGATTTCATCGTAGATAAAAAGAACTTTATATCCCGATACTTTTTCAAAACGTTTAAAAATAGAGGGTAATCCTTCATTTTTAAACTCCATTGTTATTTGCTTTTCCTTACCTGTTTGCGCTTCAACACGCCATGAATAGGCAAAAAGGAAAAACAAGAACAAGACAATGAACTTTTGTGCTTGATTCTTTTTCATAAGCCCGAATAGTTAAATAATATTTCATTCTTTTAATTATATACGAAGTTTAAAAAAGAATGGTTACCCTTAAAAGAATTTATTTTTCAGAAATATATATTTCTATTCAGATTTATGACTTTTTGCTCGTTTTTTATTCAATAATTAGTTTTCCTGTTTCAAAATGAGCATGTATCCTCT
This sequence comes from Bacteroides sp. AM54-2NS, assembly GCF_003602935.1. NCBI lineage: Bacteria > Pseudomonadati > Bacteroidota > Bacteroidia > Bacteroidales > Bacteroidaceae > Bacteroides > Bacteroides sp. AM54-2NS. The sequence continues at coordinate 53,923 of NZ_QTMZ01000001.1, read as the reverse complement.
CCATTCGATTCAATAATTCAATCAAGTGAAAGATGTCTTGGTGACGATTTGCAAAGAAATGCATACGAAGATCCATAATTTTGCTATTGCGGAACTCAATATCTATATTATACCAACGCCCTATTTCTTTCATCATGTCAACCAGGGCAACATCGTCAAAATAGAAAAATCCTTCCTTCCAATATAAAAATGATTCAATGTCCACCTCGTTCACAGCAAACGTTCCGTCAGAAGAAAGCTGTGCACTTTGTCCCGGCATCATTTCAACACTATGAATTCCACAAGTATCGCTAACAGCCACTTTTCCTGTAATGAGCGTAACACGGACATCAATAGGAGAGTAGCTACGCACATTAAATTCCGTTCCTAATACGCGAACCTGTAGATTTCCACTTTTCACAATAAAAGGATGTTTTGCATCTTTAGTAACTTTAAAATAAGCTTCACCTTCCAAAGAGACGACTCTTTCTTTTCCTTTAAAAATCGTAGGGTAAGCTAATCGGCTGTCTGAATTCAAGAAGACTTCGGTTCCTTCGGATAAAACAACTTTGAATGTCTCTCCCCTGGGAATACTTAATCTATGTATCTGTACTTTCTGCTTTCCTACTTCCTTGGTTTCTGTCTGAAGAAGAGCACGACTATAATCTATTTCTTTAGAAGACAACTGTGCAGTAGAGGAAGACGAAAGAGATTCTACCACTTCTTTTAGTGGTTTTATTTCCTTCTCATCATTCACTTGTAAAGTGACTTCTTGGGCAACATGATTGGCTTGAAACACTTGAATGATTTCCGGTTGCGACGAAATCATCATTGCACGCAAAACTAAAATTATGACAACAGCTGCCGCTACACCTGTGATACTGGCCCACAACAGCATGCGTGTATTTTTTCTTCGATTGTTTTTAGAATGTTTATTATGAAAATCTGCCATTTCATTCCGGACATCAATTGCCAGCATATTTTGTTTTTTCTGCATCTCTATCACAATTTCTGCCAAATCAGAACATGCTTGCAAGCATTCCTCATCTTCTTTCAAATTATGTAATTGATCAGCAGTTATATGAGAACGATTCTCCATAATTTCCAGGAGTTCTTCTTCCGACTTACTTATATTTATATTCTTTTCATCCATAAATAATGTATTCAATATATATATTTACGTTTTAAAGTCTATTCCGGTTACCCTCTTGCCCAATTCTTCGCGAAGAATACGCAAAGCCTTTACTATATTCTTATGAATAGCCGCAACACTTACATTCAATTCTTCGGCCACTTCTTTATATTTCTTATTATGAATATAGCATGCTTCCAATATATGATAATTATAAGGAGTCAACTTTTCCATAGCTTTACGAATACGCAAAACACGAGAATCAGAATGTTGTGAATCGACTTCTATCATTTTATCAGTTAATTGCGAAGTGAACTCTACATATTCTTCATGGATATTTTGCTTGCGAAGATAGTCAATGCAACGTGTACGAATGATTGTATAAAGATAAGTTTTAGCCGTCGCTTCTTCTATCTTTTCATAATTACGCCACAAATACTCAAAAGCATCACTTACGATATCTCTGCATACCTCAGCGTCATTTATAAAATAATATGCAAAATATACAAACTGTGCATACCATTCATTAAACATTTTGTCAAAAGTAGCCCTGTCATCCATTTAATATCGTATTCTTCTGTTATTTCTGGCAGACAAATATACATTAAAACTTAATACGCAGTTGCATTTGTACATCTGCTTTTTTATTTCCACAGATCAAATCATTGCCCGAACCGATCTCATTCCGGTCTAAATAGACTGTTTCGCCAAACTTGGTTATGAACAACCAGTGCTTATTCAGTTCATATCTGAAACGAACGGAGCAGCGAAATCCACGACCTTGGAAGGACGGTGTGTAAAACGTATAAAGCAATCCGCTTTCCGAAGCATATACACGCGAATCATAATCGTCTGTAAAAAAGTAACTGCCCTGAACGTCAGCAAACAGCCTGGCCCAAGGCAGTTGGAGGATATCATTTGTGTAACCTGATATCCTATATTAGCAGCTCTGTCCTGAGAATGAAAATGATTATAATCTAAAGTTGTACGACTGCTTAACACATCTCCTAAAGAATAGTTCAAACGATAACGAAGTTGATGGTGAAAAATAGGAAGTGTTAGTGTTCCTTTACTACCTGTCCAATCCCGTTCTTTGCGTTTATAGCGGTACTTCAGATACATGGATAGATGGCTGCGTGGAGTGAAAGTGGCTTGAAGCAATCCGTCTGTTCCGCGAGAGGGTTTATTTACTCTGTATTTTTTCCACGGAAAAGAAAATAAATCGAATGAGGCGAAAAATTTCCAATAGCAAAAGGAGAAGTCTCCATGCCGATATAATATCCCTGTTCATTTTGTGTCGTACTTCCTTCACCGAAAGAATGGGCGAACATAGCCCAATAGTTATAAGAATAAAACCGGTGTATCAACATGATTTGAGTGTTTTGAACCGGTGAATATTGCAAACGGTTCAAAGATGCCCAACCTTGTTTTCCTATGGCCGTCTCTCCTTGAAAAGAAAAACGATGCCAGCGATAAGCATAATCAATCCCCAGATTATAGAAGTTGTTTCCATGAAGATTGTATTTGGAATAGCCTGTTAATTCCGGTTCATAAGGTTGGTTGAAAAGGTAGTAAATACCGGTGATACCCAGTCGGATACGGTTGTGTTGATAACTCACGTTTCCACCTGTTAATTGCATGGTGAACAGGTTCTTTTTATCTGCTTCCTTTTGACTTCGATGTAGCCCGGTTTTATAGATAGAGGTGATTGCTCCATCAGTGATTACTCCATCTAATAAACGGTGTGAATAGAAACCGGAAAGATCCCAATCTTTAGATAAAGCAACAGTGGCAGCCACTCCCCGAAAATAATTGTATTCATCGCTGGAAGAGTGTTTCTTTATTCTGCCACTACGATTGTTGAAAGAAGAGGCATAGATTGTTTTTCCCATCAGATAATCAGTGCTAATCACTAATCCTTGTCCGAAACTAAGCCGATAGTTACCAACAGCTAATGCTTTTAATCGTCCACAATCTTTTAATAACAGATAAAAGGAATAATAATCATAGCCGTAGCGATTGTGTAAAGCTCCAAAAGGTTCTCCAGCATCTTTTTCAGCAACGACTCCTGCATAGAGCCGGTCACTATATCGGAAACTGTATTTCACAGAGTTATAAACAGAAGGTCCTAAATAGGTATGTTCATAACCTTTTCGCCTATAAAATGGTATATCAAAGCGAGTTAACAGCTCATTTTTTCCATATTTCGCTGCGCTTTTCAACAGACTTTTCCACCGAAAAGCAGGTTCATTGTTAATAGCTTTTATACAGACAAAAGGTAGTAAATACTGGATTGTTTGCCTATCCATCTCTTCTACCAGTTGAAGTTCATAGATGGTTTTCATCTGTCCGTGTATATAGATGTAGGCCAGCAAATGTTCAATCTGAATATCACTAAGGAAAGGAAACTGTTCGAGTTGTTCACGGGTAGCAACATTCAAATTAACTGGTTCCTGCATACGATTGGAAAGTTCTTCCAATTCATTTTCCCAATTAGGAGTATTAACAGAGTTATCAGTTCCGTTATTAACGGATAAATCTTCAAGAACATCTTCTAAAAGACTTTCAGAAAGGTTTTGAGCACTACAAGCAGGAATTATTAACAGGCTGTTTATAATACTTATCAACCGTAAAAGTTGAATAGTTTTCATCAATAAAATGGTTTATTCTTCCTGCTTTTTAACAGATAAGGCCGCAAAGATACTTTAAATAGGTTAACATCGAAGAGAAATGTCTGAATAATAAAATTTTAATTCTATTTTTGTATCGTGAAAAGAAGGCTTAACATAGTAGTAATGACGCTGTTTGCTATTGTTTGTTGTTCGTTGCGCCTGCAAGCTCAAGATAAACAAAGCATCAATGGATATTTGGTTCCGATGTGTATCTACAATGGAGATACCATTCCATGTGTCCAGTTAAGAACTGTGTATATTTTCCGTCCGTTGAAATTCAAAAATGAAAAGGAACGCCAGGAATATTACCGACTGATCCGCAATGTGAAAAAGGTATATCCTATCTCCAGAGAAATTAACCAGGCCATCATTGAAACTTACGAATATCTTCAGACTTTACCCAATGAGAAAGCCCGCCAAAAACATATCAAACGGGTTGAAAAAGGATTGAAAGATCAATATACTCCCCGAATGAAAAAACTCTCGTTTGCACAGGGAAAACTGTTGATTAAATTAATAGACCGCCAAAGCAATTCTACCAGTTATGAACTGGTAAAAGCATTTATGGGACCTTTCAAAGCGGGATTCTATCAGACTTTTGCTGCATTGTTCGGAGCCAGTTTAAAAAAAGAATATGATCCGCAAGGTGAAGACAAACTAACGGAACGTGTAGTGTTGATGGTGGAGAACGGACAGATCTAAAATCAATCAGCTTATAAGTTTATAAACTTTATAAACTAATTGATCACTACTCAACCATACTAGTTATCATTTCAAGAATTAACAAGCTTCCTGCAAGGTATTAATTTCCGGTTTCTCAGAAGTTAATACTTGAGTTCCCAGCTATTAATACATATCATATAGGCTGTTAATACCTGAAAACTCAAGTATTAACAGCCTGAAAACGAACTATCAACAACTATAATAATAATTACCCAACACCCATAGAATCAACATGGCTCCATATAGTTATAAACAGAACATAGTTATTGATTATGAATGAATTAACTAAGCTATTAACTCGTTATAAACAACTTATTAACCAATCCTGTATTATGACTATTAGTGTAACTTTTTGAACAAATCCCAAATCACAATACCAGTAGTTACGGAAACATTCAACGAATGTTTGGTACCATATTGAGGAATCTCTATACAGCCATCCGAATGGTTAATAACCTCCTGCTGTACCCCTTTCACTTCGTTTCCCATAACGATAGCGTACTTCTTGGTTTTATCCAACTGGAGCTCATCAAGCATGATGCTTCCTTCCGCCTGCTCTACAGAATAAACGATATACCCTTCGTTTTTGAGGTTATCAACAGCATCAACAGCGTTATTAACATACTTCCAGTCAACAGTGAACTCTGCACCCAGCGCAGTCTTATGCATTTCAGGGTGCGGTGGGGTAGCTGTTATACCACACAGATAGATACATTCAATACGGAAAGCATCCGAAGTACGGAACACAGAACCTATATTATGCAAACTACGAATATCATCCAGCACTACCACCAGAGGCAGTTTTTCAACCTGTTTAAACTCTTCGGCACTGATACGGTTCAGCTCTGTTATTTTCAGTTTACGCATACGTCTTTTCTTTTATTATGTTCTTGTCCACAAAGGTAATTCTTTTCAGTTAACAAGGTGTTGATAACGGTTTAAAACCTGTCAAAACTATCGGCAAAGATTTTGAAAAATAATTCTTGCATTATTCAAAAGAAGATATAAGAGGCCTTCATTATGAACATTCCAAAAAACTAACCCAAAACTTTCTACACAGACATAAACATATTTTTCAGCACTTATCTACCTGTTTATATCCATAAAGTTTTTAACTTTGCACTTTATCAACAGGGAGTTAATAGCAAACTTCCATTTGACGGCATTTAACGATGCTTTCATTGATAATGAAGCAAGTAGAATAGGATATCTTGCCCTTTACATCAGTTCATAACCGACTCATAAAGCAGAAGTATGGACTAATAACTTATCCGGCAAGAGAAATCGTATTTATTTGCTAACATTATTAACAGGCTATCATCACTAACAAAGGATTTTTTTTAAAAGGAAAGAAATAAGAATATTATTATGAATGAACTCATAAAGGCTATTAACGAGCTAAAGAAAGAAAAGAATGCAATCATTCTGGGACACTACTACCAGAAAGGGGAAATACAAGACATCGCCGATTACGTTGGCGACAGTTTGGCATTGGCTCAATGGGCAGCCAAAACGGAAGCGGACATTATTGTGATGTGTGGCGTTCACTTTATGGGGGAAACGGCAAAGGTGCTTTGTCCGGACAAGAAAGTGTTGGTACCCGACATGGCGGCAGGTTGTTCGTTGGCGGACAGTTGTCCGGCGGATCAGTTTGCACAGTTTGTCAAAGAACACCCGGGATACACCGTTATTTCGTACGTCAACACAACAGCTGCCGTGAAAGCAGTGACAGATGTGGTGGTGACTTCCACCAATGCGAAGCAGATCGTGGAAAGCTTCCCCAAAGATGAGAAAATAATCTTTGGTCCGGATAGGAATTTGGGTAATTATATCAACTCTGTTACGAACAGGAATATGTTGCTTTGGGACGGAGCCTGTCACGTGCATGAACAGTTCTCTGTTGAAAAGATTGTGGAATTGAAAGCGCAGCATCCGGAAGCGTTGGTCTTGGCACATCCCGAATGTAAGAGTACGGTTTTGAAATTGGCTGATGTGGTAGGATCTACAGCTGCTTTGTTGAAGTATGCCGTGAACCATCCGGAAAACACGTATATTGTGGCTACCGAATCGGGTATCTTGCATGAGATGCAGAAGAAGTGTCCGCAGACAACGTTTATCCCTGCTCCTCCGAACGATAGTACGTGCGGATGTAACGAGTGTAGCTTCATGCGGTTGAATACGTTAGAGAAGCTCTATGAGTGTTTGAAGAATGAAGCACCGGAAATTACGGTAGATCCGGAGGTGGCTAAGAAGGCAGTGAAGCCGATTCAGCGGATGTTGGAGATTTCGGCTAAGTTGGGATTATAAAGAAATTTGGTTTCTATTATTGTTCTTGAATGAATAACAGTTAGAAACTGTTTTAAAATAATTCAATTCTTTAAAGATAAAAAAATCCTCCCAGTTTATTAACCGAGAGGATTTTTTATTGTTGATTATTGAATCAATTATTTTTTATTTGGATTCTTCCGAACTTTGAAGCATCTGGAACAACTTATCCAACTTCGGAGCCATGATAATCTCCGTACGGCGATTCTTGCTTCTTCCTTCTATTGTTTCGTTATCATCAACAGGCATATATTCACCGCGGCCGCTAGGCTGAATCTGCAAAGGATTTACATTGTAATTCTTGATGAGGATACGAACTACGGAAGTGGCACGGATCACACTCAAATCCCAGTTATCTTTGAATTGTACAGTATTGATTGGTTTGTTGTCCGTATGTCCTTCGATAAATACGTCGATGTCCGTCTGTTTGTTCAATACTTCGGCCAGTTTGCCGAGAGCTTCCTCTCCACGTTTATCCAGGCGGGCACTTCCTGACTGGAATAATAATTTGTCGGACATCGCTACATATACTTTTCCGTCTTTTTCGCGAACGGTCAGCTCGTCAGTACTAAAACCAAGTAATGCATCTTTTACATTACTCAAGAGATTTTGTACCTTATCATTCTGTGCCTTAATCATGTCCTGCAATTCATTGATCGTGCGTTCTCTTTCGTTCAGCTCATTTTTCTTCTGGCTCAACAGCGCATTCAGTTTTTCCTGTTCAGTCATGTTGACATTCAACATACTCTGATACTGGCGGATACTGTTCCCCATCTTGGTCGTATCACGCAAGAGGTTTTTGACTTGTGCCGATAGCTGGTTACCAACTTCGCGGGAGTTATTCAACAACCCTTGCAGACTGTCTTTGCTTGCGGTGGCTGCCATCTCTGCAAGCATGAACTTCTTTTTTGTTACACACGAAGTACACAATAGGAGCGTAAGTAAAGTAAATAAAGTAATTTTCTTCATTGTGTTTTATATTTTAAGTGGGTATGTATAATCAGCTTTGCAGAAACTCACAAAGTTTCTGTACAGCCAGTGCACGATGGCTGATTTGGTTTTTTATATCATTTCCCAATTCGGCAAAAGTCCGGTCGTAACCTTCAGGCATGAATACAGGATCGTAGCCAAATCCGGAATCACCACGTTTTTCTTTGATTATTTCGCCTTTTATCACTCCTTCAAAGAGATACTCCTTTCCGTCCAGTATCAACGAAATAGCGGTACGGAATTGTGCTTTACGGTTTTCTTTTCCGTCCAGTTCGTGAAGAAGTTTGAGCATATTTGCCTGGGCGTCGTGTCCTTCACCTCCTGCATAGCGGGCGGAATAGACTCCGGGAGCTCCGTTCAAGGCTTCCACTTCCAATCCCGTATCATCGGCAAAACAATCCAGATGATAGTTTTTGTAGATATAGGAAGATTTTAATAACGCATTTCCTTCCAGTGTTTCAGCAGTTTCGGGAATATCCGTTTGGCAACCGATATCATTGAGACTTAATAATTCTACTTGATCTCCCAGGATAGCGGCTACTTCTTCTAGTTTATGAGCATTATTGGTAGCAAATACAAGTTTGCGTTTCATCATCTTATTTTTTGTTTTAACAGGGTTGTTCACTACTTATCAACCGGTTCTTATTTTACTTTCAGCTTATCGAATCCTTCGCCATACACACCGATAACGGAACTTTGAGAGATAAAAGCATTCGGATCAATGCGTTTTACCAAACGGAAAATTTCGAGTGACTGACGTTTCTTGGCAAGTACTACCAATACTTTCACATTGTTTTTACTGTACCATCCCGTACCGTCGAGTACCGTTACTCCCCGGTCGGCGTCTTTAATGATACGGTCGGCTATTTCATCATATTTCTTGGAGAAGATGAAGAATTGAACCGATTGACGAGCACTGTTGATAATCCAGTCGAGCACAACACCAATAATAAACAGGGTGACAAAACCGAAAATAACCCGGCGCCAATCATGAAATATAAAGTAACAGGAGCTGATAATGAATACATCACATATCATAATCATTCGTCCAAGTGATACATCTTTGTATTTATTGACGATGGCCGCGATAATATCTGTTCCGCCCGTACTTCCATTGTAGTTGAAAGTGATACCGAGGCCTACACCACACATGGCTGCACCGATAATACAAGCCATGAAGTCCTGTCCTGTACCAAGCAATAGCGGCTTGCCGTCCGGCGTCATATCCGGTGCTTCTACGTAATTGTTCACCACCAACTGGAATAACCAAAGCAGAAAAGTCAGCGTAAAAATAGCATAAGTGGTTTTTATACTAAATTTTGGACCTAATACCCGGATTGCGAAGGTCATCAGAACTGCATTAATGATGAAGTATGACCATTGGATTGGGAATCCTGTTGCATAATAGATAATAGCCCCGATACCGGTAGTTCCTCCGGTAGTTATCTGATAAGGTAACAGGAATGCTGCCCATCCCAAAGAATAGCTTATCAATCCGAGAGTGATGTAGATATAATCTTTCACTTCTCTCATTATTTCCGCTTTTGTCAGTTTATGCATGGATTTTAAGTTCAAGTATTAAGTAATAAGTGTTAAGTATTAACCTGGCGGATATATTTGGAAAACGACTACGGATAATACTTAATACTTATTACTTAATACTTATTGTTTTATACTTAATACTTTAAATTACAACGTTTACAATCTTTTTCGGAACGACGATGATCTTTTTCGGAGTCTTGCCATCAATCCACTTCTGTGAACGTTCGTCGGCCAATACTGCGGCTTGGATAGCGTCCGAAGCTTCATCTGCTGCAAATTCCATATTGAAACGTGCCTTTCCGTTGAAAGAGATGGTATAGTTGATAGTATCTTCTTTCAGATATTCTTCGTTGTATGCAGGCCATTGGGCGTCGCATACGGAAGTTTCGTGTCCTAATACATCCCACAACTCTTCGCAGACATGTGGAGCGAAAGGAGCGAGAGTGATAACGAGCTGTTCCAGAATCTCTTTTTTGCTACATTTCAGGTTGAAGAGTTCGTTTACGCAAATCATGAATGCGCTGATAGATGTATTGTAAGAGAACTGTTCAATATCACCAGTCACCTTCTTGATTAATTTATGAAGGCTCTTCAATTCTTCTTTTGTTGCAGGTTCGTCCGTTACCAGATATTCGTCCGTACGGCTGTAGAACAACGACCAGAATTTACGGATAAAACGGTGTACACCGTCGATTCCGTTTGTATCCCACGGTTTAGACTGTTCTACCGGACCGAGGAACATTTCGTACATACGAAGTGTATCCGCACCGTATTTCTCAACAATCATATCCGGATTGACTACATTGAACATAGATTTACTCATCTTTTCAACTGCCCATCCGCAGACATATTTTCCGTCTTCGAGGATAAATTCGGCTGTTTTATATTCAGGACGCCATGCTTTGAATGCTTCCAAATCCAAAATATCATTAGATACGATATTTACGTCTACGTGAATAGGGGTAACTTCGTACTGATCTTTCAGGTTCAGTGAAACGAAAGTATTGGTGTCTTTGATACGATATACAAAGTTGCTGCGGCCTTGAATCATTCCTTGGTTTACTAACTTTTGAAATGGCTCTTCCATTACAGACACACCCATGTCATACAGGAATTTATTCCAGAAACGAGAATAAATCAAGTGACCTGTTGCATGTTCGGTACCACCTACATATAGGTCTACATTTTTCCAGTACTGGTCAATTTTCGGATCAACTAATGCCTGATGATTATGCGGGTCCATGTAGCGGAGATAGTAAGCCGAAGAACCGGCGAATCCCGGCATGGTGTTCAGTTCTAGCGGGAAGACGGTTACATGGTCAATCTTCTCATTTTCTATGACACATTTGTTTACTGTATCCCAAGCCCATTTAGTTGCGTGTCCCAATGGAGGCTCACCTGTTTCGGTAGGCAGGAATTTAGCGACTTCCGGAAGTTCCAGCGGCAGACTGGCTTCGTCAATCATATAGGGCATTCCGTCTTTGTAGTAAACAGGGAACGGCTCACCCCAGTAACGTTGGCGAGAGAAAATAGCGTCACGCAGACGGTAGTTCACTTTCACACGGCCCAGATTGTGCTCTTTTACATATTTCTTGGTTGTCTCTATCGCTTCTTTGATGGTCAGTCCGTTCAATGAAAGATCACAGTAAGGAGTGACATCAAGACGCGGAGAGTTGCAAACAATGCCTTCTTTTGCATCGAAACTTTCTTCGCTTACATCACAGCCTTCTACCAACGGACGGATTTCCAATCCGAAATGTTTGGCAAATGCATAGTCGCGGCTATCATGAGCAGGTACAGCCATAATAGCTCCTGTTCCGTATCCGGCCAGTACGTAATCGCTGATCCATACAGGCACTGCTTCACCTGTGAACGGATTGATAGCATACGAACCACTGAACACACCGGTAACACTACGGTCGGCAATACGTTCGCGTTCCGTACGTTTTTTGGTACGATCGAGGTAGGCGTCTACTTCTGCTTTTTGTTCAGGAGTCGTTAACTGTGCCACCAATTCACTTTCCGGAGCCAATACCATAAAGGTAACACCGAACATGGTATCTGCACGAGTGGTAAAAATAGTGAATTCGAGGTCACTGTCTTTTACTTTGAATTGCACTTCAGCACCTTCCGAACGTCCGATCCAGTTTCTTTGGGTTTCTTTCAGAGAATCTGTCCATTCGATCGTGTCCAATCCATCAAGCAAGCGTTGTGCATACGCAGATACACGCAAACACCATTGGCGCATTTTCTTCTGGATAACAGGAAAACCGCCACGTTCGCTGACTCCGTCTACTACCTCGTCGTTAGCCAGTACAGTTCCTAATTCGGCACACCAGTTTACCATTGTTTCACCCAGATAAGCGATACGATAGTTCATCAGGATTTCCTGCTTTTCTTTTTCGCTTTTGGCGTTCCACTCTTCGGCAGTAAAGCTGATATCTTCGCTGCAAGCGGCATTGAGTCCTTCGTTTCCGTAGATGGCGAAGGCTTTTTCCAGTTCTTCGATAGGACGGGCTTCCTGTTCGTCGTTGCAATAATAGCTGTTGAACATTTTTTGGAAGGCCCATTGGGTCCAATGATAATATTCCGGGTCGCAAGTACGGATTTCACGGTTCCAGTCGAAAGAGAAACCTATTTTGTCCAACTGCTCGCGGTAGCGGTTGATATTGTTGACGGTAGTGATGGCGGGATGCTGTCCGGTTTGGATGGCATACTGTTCTGCCGGCAGACCGTAAGCGTCATATCCCATCGGGTTGAGTACATTGAAGCTCTGCAGTCGTTTGTAACGGGCGTAAATATCCGAAGCAATGTATCCCAGCGGATGACCTACGTGTAGACCAGCTCCTGATGGGTAAGGAAACATGTTTAGTACATAAAATTTTTGCTTCGAATCATCTTCCGTAACTTGGTAGGTTTTCTCTTCTACCCACCTTTTCTGCCACTTCTTTTCAATTTCTCTGAAATTGTACTCCATAGTGATAAAGTTTTTATTTATAGTGATTTATACTGTTATTTCTAATTCGAGGCACAAATTTACGTGTTTATTTTCAGATAACCACGCTTTCCCTATTGACTTTCTTCTTTTTATTTTGTATATTTGAGGTCAATAATAATAAAGAAATAACAATGAGATATATAAATTTTATTACATAAAGTTCAATAGGTTAATATGCGAATTGCATAACGAGGATAACGAATGGGCAAGAAACTGTGAAGGTTCTTGCCCATTTTTGTTGCAATAATTCTATTTTAGGTATTGAAAGTGTCAAAAAAGAGTTTATAATAAACTTGGATACCGTTTATAATAAACCTCTTCGTTATTTATTAAAAACTTGAATAGAGTTTATTCGATTTCGAGGATTTCGTGTAAAGAAGAAAGAATGATTGCAATGAATAACCGGCATCTTCTTTTCTTCTTTAATAAATAATTTCTACAATATACTGAATGAGTGTATTGATTATATTATTTTACAATATGTCATTGTTTTGCTCGATTATCGATCATTCAATGTACAAAGCTCCTGTCGTCTGTTCAATCAGATCGGACTTATGAGTCAGTTCCGGATTGAATAGAAACCATCATTGAGTCAAAAAAAATGCGGAAATCGTCTGTCATATCATATAATTCTGTAATTTTGTTGTGCAAGCCCTGTAAAACTAAAACTGCATTTCCAAGTTAATCTTTTAATACTAAAAAATACATATAAGTATGAAAATGAATCTTCATTGTTTTGCGAATCTTATCCCGATAATGATTCTCGCGCTTTTCTCGAATAGCGGACTGATAAACGCAACCGAAGTCGGAAAACGTACTGACGCATTGGAAGCATCAGCCTGGAACGAATCCCAATGGATTTCCGCAGTAGACGCCCCTGTAGTGAAAGGACATAACAACGGTCGCGCAGCCGATGGCGCGAGTTGGTTCGTGTCCACCGTGAAAAACGAACAGAAAATTGTCTCTGCCAAGTGGATGACCGCTGGACTGGGAGTTTACGAGTTGTATGTGAATGGGAAACCCGTAGGCGGGGAATTTCTGAAACCGGGCTTCACACACTATGCCAAGACCAAACGTTCTTTCACCTATGATATTACAGACATCATCCGTACCAAGCCAAACGCCGAGAACATGCTTTCCGTACAGGTGACGCCGGGATGGTGGGGTGACAAAATCATAACCCCCGGAGGATATGACGGCATGATAGGCAAGAAATGTGCCTTCCGTGGTGTACTGGAACTGACTTTTTCTGACGGAAGCAAAAAGCGTTACGGTACTGACCTTAAAAACTGGAAAGCCGGAATTGCCGGCCCGGTGAAACATGCCGGTATCTTTGACGGAGAAGAGTACGATGCACGCGAGCCGATGGGCTACGAATGTGTGGACAAACTTTCCACCCCCGAAGAGAATACAGAATTCTCCGGCGACATCCTGCCTTCGGACGGAGCGGAAGTCTATCTGCGTACTGATCTCGCCCTCGCTCCTGTCAAAGCATACGTTTGGAAGAATGTAGAAGGAGCAAAGGAGAATGAGTTCGGTAAGGTAATTATCGCCCGTGAGTTCGCATCGGGTACGGAGATGACCGTAAGTCCGGGAGAGACGTTAGTGGTGGACTTCGGACAAAATTGTGCCGGCGTACCCTCTTTCGTATTCAAAGCCGCTGAGGGAACGGTGCTGACCTGCCTTCCTGCAGAGCTGCTCAATGACGGCAACGGTGCCAAGATTCGTGGCATGGACGGTCCGGAAGGAAGCTGCCATCGCGAAAACCTGCGCATCCCCCACACCGGTATCCGTCTGGATTACACCTTTGCTGGCGGAGATAACTATGTGGCCTATTATCCTCACTGCACCTTTTTCGGCTACCGCTACGTCTCCATAACTGTCACCGGGAATGTTGCCATCAAGTCGTTGAAGTCCATCCCCGTTACTTCCATCGCAAAGGAACTGGAGACCGGCACTATCACCACAGGCAACGACCTTGTGAACAAGCTCATCTCCAACACTTATTGGGGACAGCTATCCAACTACCTGTCCATACCCACCGACTGTCCGCAACGCGACGAGCGTCTGGGCTGGACAGCAGACACACAAGTGTTTGCAGAAACCGGTACGTTCTTTGCTAACACCATGAAGTTCTTTCACAAGTGGATGCGTGACATGCGCGATACACAGAACAGTTTGGGCGGATTCCCCGGAGTGGCTCCCTTGGCACAATACGGTGATGAGAAAATGCGTTTGGGTTGGGCCGATGCCGGAATCATCGTGCCTTGGACGGTATGGAAGCAATTCGGTGATACGCAAATCATCGAGGAGAGCTGGAACGCCATGGACCTGTTTATGAATCACATCAACGACACCAAGTATAACCACGAGACTCTCTGCGGTGAGAACGGCAACTACCAATGGGCCGACTGGTTGAGCTACGAACCACTGGAAAGTTGTAGCGGACTGGCTTTCTCTCCCCAAGGTCCGCTTCCTGATGCCGTCAGCTATTGGAACTATTTGAGCGCTTCCTACTGGGTGATAGATGCTTTCATGATGCGGGATATGGCTGCCGCCACCGGTCGCGATGCCGCCAAGTACCAGCAAATGGCCGATTCGGCAAAGGCATACATCAAAAAGAACTTCCTCAACGAGGACGGCACCTTCAAAACCGCCATCCTCAACACCATGCAAACTCCTGCCTTGTTTGCCCTAAAGAACCAGCTTTTGGAAGGCGAACCCAAAGCGAAGATGATAGACCGCCTGCGTGAAAACTTCGCACAGCACGATCTTTGCTTGCAGACCGGATTCTTGGGCACATCCATCCTCATGGCCACCCTCACGGAGAATGGCATGGAAGACATTGCCTATGAACTCCTCTTCCAACGTAAGAACCCAAGCTGGCTATACTCTGTGGACAATGGAGCCACCACCATTTGGGAACGGTGGAACAGCTATATGATAGACAAAGGAATGGGACCACGCGGTATGAACAGCTTCAATCATTATGCCTACGGATGCGTATGTGAATGGATTTGGGAAACCGTTGCCGGCATTGCAGCCGATCCTGCTACTCCCGGCTTCAAGCATATCATTATGAAGCCCATTCCAGACAAGCGATTAGGACACGTGACTGCCGAATACCGTTCCGCCTCCGGACTCATCAAGAGCGCCTGGAAATACGAAGGAGACACCTGGATTTGGGAATTCACCATTCCTAAGGGTGTTACCGCTACCGTAACTCTTCCTGGAGAGGTGAAGTCAAAGGAGTATGGAAGTGGAACTTACAAGGTGACTAAATAAAGTATGTAATTGCGATAGTTTCTCATGTAGAAATTGATATTAAGGAGATGTGTAGAAACTCTCTTTTTAACGTGATTACCCTCATTACAGCTATCTGTGATGAGGGTAATTATTCATTTTTACAATATACGGTTTATATCTTCTCTTTCTCTTCTTTTTCTATCATCTCATCGTAATACGCCATGCGTGCGGCACATTCCCGAATAGTTACTTCGCGGAGCACCTCTGTTCGTGCCAGCATATACTCGTATTGCTCTTTGCTAACGGTGAACAGTCGATTATATCGGGCTTCGATATATGCTCTGCATAATTTATCAAATGCTTTATTATCTTCGAAAGTATGAGTTGGAAACACATTTGCGAATTCTCGTGAACAGCTCCTGACCATTGCTCCCAGCACTTTCAATTCATGAGATTTAGGGCGAATGCCGCTATACACGAGCGTAAACGTTTTGTAGTAACGTTCGCAGGCTTGATGTAATTCAAATGAACCTAGTTTATAATTCTCTTCTTCTTTATCCAAATGTCCATGTCTTAAGAATCCTTCTGCTAAAGGAAAACATTCTGCATATTCTTCCTCTGCATATTCTTCCTCTGCATATTGCTTAATCTCCCGATACGGTAATTTCTCCGGTTTGCCAATCTGAAACGTGCCGTCGTTATACAACAGAATACCGTCTTTTATAATCTCATAGAAGAAATAATGCTTCCTTCTTATAGCTCGATTAATGGTCGTCGGGTTTTCTACAATAATACTAGGCGGTGCCGGATGCCGCTTTCCTTCCATTCTTGTATCATATTTAGGAACGATCACCTCGCGCGCATGCCTCTCTGCTTTATTTGCGTCTCTCGTATCACATATCACCAGAATATCCAAATCACTTTGGTAGTAAGTAGTCCCTCCACGTTCGTCGTATGTTTCATCCCAAATGACATATTTTCCCCGTGCATAACTTCCATACAAGATAATCATACGCACATTCGTAAGATTCGACAATATCAATTCTTGCAACACTGCCAACTCTTCTTGCGTGCGTTTGGGCAAACGTTTTATTGATCTTTTCATATTGTTAGCCTATCTGTTAAACCTCTTCACATATCGGCATATCCATTCCTTTGTATACAACCACAATCTTATGAAGCTGTGTAGTGCCGACTGCTCTCTTTACCGTATCAGTGTCAGCATAACGATTCGCTTGGTCAATAGCTTCCAGTCGTAGTTCTTCCACGCGGCTTTCGGGATCTTTATACTTGGCATACTTCAGTTCTACAATATAGCTGTGCTTCATGTCGGAATAGATATCCAGTAGCGGACAGAGGAAAATATCGACATAACCTGCCTGTGTGTCCTGTTTGGAAATGGGACGGTAGAAACGGTTTTGTGCCGTCATGGCAAGCGTAAAGCCGTGGACAAAAAATTCACCTTTCTGCTTGTCGCGCTGGGAAGTGTAGTGTTTCAGGCAGTCAGCAATATAACCGAAATAGGCTTTCCAATCGCCATCGTAGGCAAGAGCACTGGCAAGTTCGTTTTTTTCGTAACTACTGAAATTGAGTTCGGCTTCGTTATAGGTACTTAGCAGATAAGTGTAGATTTGTTCGCGGACTACCTGATTAGGGATGGTGAGTTTGGTCTTTCCTTTATACGTGCCGCTAATGGTGAGCATACCGAAATAGTAGAGCAGGCTCACAAAGTTGTCGGGATTGGTGATATTGATGGCAGGAAAACCTTTTTTCAGTTCTCCGGTGACGTAACCTTCGCTCACCAATGTTTGTATGATGGAGGCATCATGGGCAAACTCTTTGTCCTTCCGGATGAGCATACGTAATTTTTCGTAATCGATACGGATATTGTCTTCTACCATATCCCGGGGGGCTTTGCCTCGTTGAATATAATTCTTGACGAAGTAGAGCACCATATTTGAGTTGTACATGGTGGTTTCGCCATAACATTCTTCCGCAAAGCAGTAGTTGTCATACCAGGGTTTCATTATTTCTATCAATTCGTCCACACTGTGGTTGAATGGACTGGTGGTAGAATAGTAAGTGAGCATTTGGCGCACTTCTTCTTCCGTGAAACCTATCATCTCGTTGAATTCCGGCGTGAGCGAGTAGTTGGTTCCGATGTTGAAACCGCTTGTGAGGTCGTCCATTGTCACGGGGCTTACACCGGTAATGAAACAACGCTCGATACTGGAATAAGTTCCAGCTTTAATTTTATTGAAGAAGGCGCGCAGATAACCTTCGCCATGTGTTTCGTCCGTATAGCGGTGCAGGCTTTCTATATCCGAGAGGATGGCATTGGTGAAATGGTCGTATTCGTCAATAAAAAGGTAAATACGTTGGTTGGTCTTATTACATTCTGTGATAGGTATTCAAATTGTTCGACAGCTCCTTCTTTTTTGTCGAGTTCTTCCTTGATGCCTTTGGGGAGATAGTCGGCGTAAATATCACAGAAATAGTCGAACATTGTTTGGCAATGCGCATCCAGTCCTTTGCGATAGTTGTGTAGTTCGCCTACTATTCCGGAGAAGTTGAGGTATAGTACCAGATAGCTGTTCCGATCGCGCGTAGGGTGCTTTCCGATGTAAAGGTCGCCAAACAGGGCATCGAACTTATCCTTGGCAAGTATATCATAATAGTGCTGCAACATATTTACTGTGAGGCTTTTGCCGAAACGGCGCGGACGAATAAAGAAGAAAAACTTGTCCGCCTCTTCTATCATGGGTATAAACCGGGTTTTGTCTACATAATAACAGTCGTCGCGGCGGATTACTGCAAAGTTCATCATGCCGTATGGGATACGTTTCCTGTCCGGTGCTATATATTTTTCCATAACTTATACCTTATTTTAGGAACTTTCTTTGAACATAAACAAAGGTACGGGCTTTTTGTTACTTCTCCAAACAAACATTCCATAACTTCTCGCTATCTTTGCACTCTATTAAACAAACATCACCACCATTATGGAATTGAAGCATGGATATTACCATCTGATTGCGATACTTGTAGTTGCTATCTGGGGATTGACTTTCATATCAACCAAAGTATTGATTAATCACGGACTGACCCCACAGGAGATATTCTTCTATCGTTTTCTTATTGCCTATCTGGGCATTTGGGTGATTTCTCCCAAACGTCTGTTTACGAGTAATTGGAAAGACGAACTTTGGTTGATGGCAGGAGGTTTCTTCGGTGGTTCACTCTATTTCTTTACAGAGAATACAGCTTTGGGAATTACGCAAGCATCCAATGTCGCTTTCATCATTTGCACAGCTCCCTTGCTTACTACCATTCTCTCCCTTCTCTTTTATAAGAGTGAAAAAGCCACCAAAGGTTTGATTTATGGTTCCATATTAGCTTTAATCGGGGTGGGACTGGTGGTCTTTAACGGTAGTTTTGTACTCAAATTATCTCCGGTAGGGGATTTGCTTACTTTGCTTGCCGCCCTGTCGTGGGCATTTTATAGTTTGGTGATAAAGAAAATGACAGGGCGTTACCCCACAGTATTTATCACCCGCAAAATATTCTTTTATGGAGTATTGACCATACTTCCCGCCTTTCTTCTTCATCCGCTGCAACCGGATTTCGATGTACTTTTAAAACCGGTTGTATTATCCAATCTCTTATTTCTGGCCGTCCTGGCATCCTTGGTTTGTTATGTCCTTTGGAATGTGGTATTGAAACAGTTGGGAACCGTTAGAGCCTCCAATTATATCTATCTCAATCCGTTGGTGACTATGGTAGCTTCGGTTATCATTCTCCACGAAAAAATCACGTGGATTACATTATTGGGAGCAGGTTGCATTATTTTTGGAGTCTATCAGGCAGAAAAGAAATAAGAAAGAATTTCTTCTTTGCATATAGAAGAAACTCTTTCTTATTTCAGTTTGAATGACAGATCTGTTTTATATCTTATTTAGCGAGTAATTGGAGAATTTTATTACTAACATCGCTGTTTTCCTGAACACCGCCAAAAAGCTTGGATTGTGGACCGTATGCAAACAGTGGAACCATGATTGGTGTATGTCCTTTAGATACAAACATTGCTTTCATTTTGCCTTCTTTTATGTTTCCGTCACGTAAAGCTAATGCTCCGGTTTCATGATCAGCTGAAATAATCACTAATGTATTTCCATCTTTTTCTGCAAATCTGATAGCAGCTTCTACCGCCTTGTCAAAGTCCAATACTTCACGGACAACTGTCGAATAATCATTGCTGTGCGCACTTTTATCTATTCGGGCACCTTCTACCATTAAGAAGAAACCGTTAGTACTCCTGCTCGAAAGATAGTCAATAGCCATTTGGGTGGTAGACGGAAGGAAATCTCCCCGGTTTTCGTTTACAGAAGCCGTTTTGCTCTTTGTGGGTAAATATCCCAGTTTTTTAGATTTCTTGATAGCTTTGTCATTCGGCTCTTCTATGATGGTAAACTCTTTTTTGATTTCCTTTTGAACGTTTGGTGCTTGTTTTTCAAATAGTTCATAACTACCGGCAGAAAAGAATGTCAGCTTACTGTTAGGAAGATCTGCCCAAATTTCTTTAGACATTCCACGTTCCGGTTGGTGAGCAAAGAAAGCAGCAGGAGTGGCTCCGTCGAGATTGTCAGTGGTTACGATTCCTGAAATGTAGCCATAGCCGGATAACTTCTCCGGTAAGTTTGGAATAACTTGGTTATTTTCATCCATTCCGAGCGCTCCGTTTTTAGTTTTTTTTCCGGTTGAGTAAGCAGTTCCGGAAGCAGCTGAATCTGTTGTAAACTTGTTGGCAGATTGCGTTCTGACGAAACCGCATGTTTTTAAATTAGTGATAGTAAGCTGTCCTTGATTGGCATACATTCCTGAACAGATATGTGCCGGTCCCATGCCGTCTCCTATCATTAAGATGACATTCTTCACCGGTTTATCGGTAGCATCCATGTCAAATGAAGGAACATACGAACTTTGTGGATTTTCGTTCTTAAAATCTCCTTTGACGATTTCTTGTGCTGATAGATTATAGCAAAAGAATAAGGAGAAAATAAATAAATGAGCTTTAAATTTTACATTCATGGCTAATATGTTTTTTAATTAGAAGTAAGTAATTCGGATATGTTGACTGTATCGTATGGCTTTTCTCCAAATGCGGTATAATATTCTAATTGCATCTGGTTGTTTTCTTTGTCAATAGAAAGGATGCCGTAGCCCGGTAAATCCATTTGTTTGAAAAAACGGATATGGGGAGTTTCTTTATCAATCCATTCCATACGCTGTTGTAGAGTAGAAGGTTGCCATTGTGGGTGTGCCGTTACAAATTCAGGACCATAGTCTGTAACTACATTTTTCGGAACCAGCATATTTTTATCTTTGATGACACTGTTGACGAGAATCTGGACGATAGGTCCCCAAGGAGTGTCCCGACAGACAACGGAGTATAGATGCAGATGTGCACAGAGCACGATTGCTTGTTGACTGGCAATGATTTGCAGCAATTGTTCCCTCTTGGCATTATCTTGTCGGAATACATGCCAGCATCTTTCGTTTACCGGAATCACAGGCTCGTGTAACATGACAAACTTGTAAGTAGCCTTCGAACCGGCTAGTGACTTTTCTAATTGTTGTAGCCCTTCCGGATTCCGATCCCATGGATCATAACACACAAATAATACATCATCAAGAATAGTAGTGTAATTGGCTGACTGTAAGGATGGATGTCCTGCCAACCTTGCCATATTGGGTAAGTATACTTTTTCAAAAGCTTCTTTAGCCCCTGGTCCTGTGATATCATGATTACCTTTAGTCATAATGAAAGGTACTTTCAGATTCATTTTGTTGACAGCTTTAAAGGCATTGTTAGCCATCTGTATTGCTTTTTGTGGAGAACCGGCCAATCCTTCTGACAAGTCCCCCATTTGCAGAACAGCTTTTATTGACGGCTGGTGTTTTTGAACTTTTCCGCTGATTATCCGGGAAAATTCCGGCCATGTATTTTTCGTGAATACTGAATATTCTTTGGTAACTTGGCGCAGATCATCCGGTTTGGTGGATAACCATTCCATATCGTGATCTTCCAATAAATCATAGTGTATATCTCCCAACAAGAGAAATGAAACTTCTTTTTCATTTTGCTCTTGGGAGTATGATTGCAGAGAAGTCAAAAGCGATAAAAGGACAAATAATATTTTATTCATATTCTGTTATTTATTCATTTCAAAAGAAGGGGGCACACTGTCTGCCGCCCAATTCTTATTGGGAGTGTTTCCCATTGTAAATTCCAGTTTGCCGCCATTCATCAGTTCTTTATGTTCGAACCAGGATTGGTTCCAATCTTTGCCATTTAATTTGGCTGATTGGATATATTTATTTGTCGGCGAATAGTTGTGCGCAATGACTTCGAATGATTTGCCGGCTCCTGTTTCAATAACTGCTCTTTCGAACATAGGAGTTCCGATGACATAAATAGGCAAACCAGGAGTAATAGGATAGAAACCTAGCATGGAGAAGACTACAAATGCTGACATTCCTCCGCCATCTTCGTCGCCCGGGAGTCCCATCAGGTCATTTCTAAACCATTCATCGAGCAATGTCCTTACTCTTTTTTGAGTTCTCCAGGGCTCTCCTATATAGTTGTACAGATAAGGAATGTGCATACTGGGTTCATTAGCCATTGAAAATTGACCTACATTACCCGTATGATCCGGTAATTGTGCATAAAATACATATTTGGCTTCGCCCAATGGGGTGTTATACATCGTTTCAAGATTATTTCTGAATGCTTCTTTCCCTCCCATCAGTTCAATTAAATCAGCAATATTATGGGGAACATCCCATCGGTATATCCAACCGTTATTCTCGCCGTATGCTTCACGAGCACCTAATCCGCCGGCAGTGGCATAATCAAAGGGTTCTATGAATTCGCCTTTTGCATTTTTGGGATGGAAGAATTTTGTTTCAGGATTGAAAATATTCCGATAGTTTTTACTCCCTTGTAGAAAGTAGTTATAGTCTTTCTCATACCCAAGTTGTTTGGCTATTTGTGCTAGGCACCATTCATCGTAAGACGTACCTAGAGTGACGGCTACCGGTTGACGTTTTTCAAATGGGTGTACTTCGTCAGCTGTTTCTTGTTCTCCCGGTGCCAATGCCGGTAAATATCCGTTTTCCCAATAGAATTTTGTGATTTCACCTCCCTTTATGCCTGACCACGGGGCTAACGTTTTTTCTGTAATACCAAGTTTGCAGGCTTCGTAAGCAGCTGATAAATCAAAGTTACGGATTCCTTTTATATATGAATCAATAACAGTGGCTACACCGTGATTGGAATTCATTCTACGACTGTCTCCCGTAACTTCAGGAAATGTAGGCATCCAGTTATGTTCCATTTGTTGTGCCATTCTGATAAAAGACTGAATCATGTCAGCTTCCATTTGTGGTTCGATGATAACACGTAAGGGGTGGACTGCTCTATACGTGTCCCAAATCCAATCGTCGGTATAAAATGGGACAGAATCTTTGTGGATACTATTGTCGAAAGCACTGTAATAGCGGTTGTCTTCCGAAAGGCAAATCATCCGTTCGTAAGTCCGGTAGAGGGAAGTATAGAATATTGCTTTTGCATTTTCGTCTATTCCTTCCACTTTGATTTTATTTAATGTTTGGTTCCAGATGTTTTTGGCAATGTTCATCTGGTTTTCTACATCATAATCTTTTATTTCCCGCTGTAGGTTGGCTTTTGCTTGCTTTTCATCAATGAAGGAAATGCCGTAGCGAACTTTGATTGTTTTTATATCTGTTGAATATAAGAAAGCGATACCACGTTCTTGCCTTTTATGGCAGTGTGGCTGTGATTTATTTCTTCTTTGCTGACAGTCATCGTTTTTTCCGGCAGTGCGGAAGTCTCCATATAAACATATACTTTGGTTTGATGATCTATGTTCTGATAACCGGAAATGGTATTCTCCGTAGTTTTAAGCTCACCATTGGTAGTACTAAGTATTAAATATGGAGCATTGTTTTTCCGGAAACTTAGTTCATAGATTCCTGCCTGGTGGGAGGGAGCGAATTTAGTGGAAACCTCTTCTTCTTCAAAATAGGAAGAATAGGAATAGGGTTTTATCGCTTCATTATCATAACAATAGTAATATACCGGTTGTAATCCGCTCTCTGCTCCCTGATAGAAAGACAGGCTGAATGCAGACTTTCCCCGATGCGAGGTGACAATGACCGGTAAGCCTTTTATTTTATCAGAGGTGTAATCTGCTCTTTCCGGATAGATGCGGAGCATACTATTGGGAAGATGGACAGTTGGGTAAGTAGGAACTAACAAATGACTGATATTCCCCATATAGGGATTTACATAGTCAACCGGAGTTAACACTACCTCTTGCTTGTTCCTGCATCCATTGACGATTAAAATCATTAACAGTACTAACGGAATGAATTTTCTCTTGTACATAAACAGATTTTTTTATTTTTCGATGGTTTTAATTAGATTTGCTGTAAATATATAGTATTTTGATTAATGAAAACTTAATGTAACCTTAAAATCTATCTTCTACAAATATTTTTTTTGTAAAGTTTCGCCATTAAGAGAATATTAATCTAATATTAATCACCATAAAATATCTTTGGTTCATCTTTAATGCATTAATCAATACTGTATTCTTTAATTTAATAATTAAGTATTATGAAAAACTACTTCCTATTCTTATTCTTTTTAGTAATAAGTGTATCGGGTTATGCGCAAGGAAAGCGTATAACGGGTAAAGTGACAGATGCTGCGGATGGAATGCCTATCATAGGAGCTACGGTGGTAGCTGTTGATCCGGATGGTAAGACGAACGCTAAATCGGTAGGTACAATTACCGATATAAATGGTACGTTTACACTTAATGTGCCTAATGGATGTCAAGAATTGAAATTTTCGTATGTCGGAATGGAGACGAAAACGGCTAAAATTACCGGTTTGACTCATATCAATGTATTTTTGGCCAGCACGGCGAGGGCTCTTGATGAAGTGGTTGTTACCGCTCTTGGAGTGACGCGTGAAGCTAAGAGTCTTAATTATTCACGGCAGAGTGTAAATGCGGAAGCCTTGGCAGAAAATAGTAGTGGCAATCTGATATCTTCTCTTTCTGGTAAGGTGGCGGGGGTTACCATTACTCCTCCGGGAACGAGCAATGGTAGTGCGCGTATTGTCATTCGCGGAACAAGCTCACTGACTGAAAACTCACAGCCCGTATTCGTGATTGATGGTATGATTATTGAAAACGAACCGGGTGATACAAGTGTGACCGTTGATGGTGGTACAGGTTCTACCGACCTTGGTAATCCGGTAGCGGATATCAATCCGGATGATATTGAAAGCATTGAAATTTTGAAGGGACCGAATGCAGCTGCACTTTATGGTTCGCGTGCAGCACAGGGGGTTGTATTGGTGACAACTAAACGTTCGAGCACATTCGAAAAAACAAAAGTATCTTATAGCGGAAATTTTCAATTTGAAAAAGTAAATCAGTTTTTAGATTATCAGAATGGTTGGGGAACAGGAGAGAACTCTTATTTGCTTGACCATAAACTGACACTTCAACCTAATGGTAACAGGCTACAGACAGATTTACCGAATTTCAGTGGTTATAATTCTTCTGCAGGTGCTAAATTGCGTAGCTGGGGAGCACCTTTGTGGGATCAGGTTATCTATGGACATGATGGTGTACTTACTACTCATTCTTCACATCCGGACAATGTGAAGGATTTCTACGAAACCGCCCATCGGTACACGCATACATTGGCTGTGGAAGGTGGTTCGAAAAAGAATAATTATCGCGTATCGTATACGAGAAGTAAGGGTAATAGTGTAGTACACGGTATCAATGAAAGCTTTAAAGATATATTCAATCTCCGGTTGATGAATACGATTACCAAATGGATGACTTTAGATTCTAAAATGACTTACTCACATGAAAAGGTAGACAACCGTCAATATATGAATGGTTCGGATAAGAATCCTATATATGCGTTTGTTACTCTTCCCCGTTCGCTTTCTATTGATGTGTTGAAACATTATAAGGATGAAAATGGAAATGAAATGATTCCGATTGGTGAACGTGGTTATAATCCGTATTGGAATATTTATGAAAATACGAACTCTGACACGCGTGACAGAGTGAGCGGATCGATGAATCTGGAAGTAAAATTACTTCCGGGCTTGAAGGCGGTAGGTAAAGCCGGACTGGATGCTTATTGGTGGAAAGGAATGGAGTTCTTTAATCTGGGTGCACGTAGTGATGTGGACGGTGGTATGAAGAACTGGATCAATAACAGTACTTCTACTAACTTTGAAGCTTTATTGATGTATAATAAAACATTTCATAAAATATCAGTCAATGCCATTGCCGGTATTAGCCGATATGAACGCAACTCGGAGAAAAGAACGGAAAGCGTGAATAGCATATTGGTTCCTGATTTCAAGAATATTTCTAACTCGAATGAGTATCCTAGTGCCACTCAACTGCAATCTAAGAAGATAATCCGTTCTGCTTATGGCTCGGTGTCATTAGGTTACAATAGTTATGTTTATTTAGATGTAACGGCCCGCAATGACTGGTCGTCTACTTTACCACTGGATAATTGCTCTTATTTTTATCCTTCTTTTGGTGCTACGTTTATTTTTACCGATGCATTTAAGATCAAATCACCTATCTTGTCGTTCGGTAAGATTCGTGCTTCTTTTGCTTATGCCGGTTCTGACACAGATCCATATCGGATTAATCAAACCTATAAGTTGGGTAGCATTTATAATGGTTCACCTTTGCAAACCATTAGTACAACTTTAAATAATGATCAACTTTTGCCGGAACGTAACCGTTCTTTGGAACTTGGAGCTGATCTCCGCTTTTTCCATAATCGTTTGGGTGTAGATGTAACTTATTATCGTTCTGATGCCTATGACTTGATAACGAAAGTCGCTTTGCCGGTGCCTAGCGGTTATAGTTTTAAATTCTTGAATACAGGTCATGTACGTAATCAAGGATGGGAAGTTGTGTTGTCTGCTACTCCCGTCAAGACCAAATTGTTTGAATGGAATGCGAATATCAACTGGGCGCGTAATCGGTCGAAAGTAATTAAGGTAGTGGACGGAAATCCTAATGTACAATTATTGAAATCAAGTAATGTCAGTATCATGTTGGAAGAAGGCATGCCTTATGGAGTCATTCGGGGACGTGCTTGGAAACGTGATGACCAGGGACGTAAATTAGTTGATTCTTCAGGTAAAATATTGGTAACGGATAATACGCAATATTTAGGCTGTGCCGAGCCGAAATGGACGGGAAGTTTTGGAAGCAATTTCAGAATCCAGAATTTTACAGTTAGTTTCCTGTTTGATGCACGTATTGGAGGAACTCTTTATTCGGGAACATGGAATAGAGCGACAACAGCCGGTGTTGTTGCCGAATCTGCCGAAGGACGTGAAGGATATTATTTGAGTAATGTGATTTATGGTGAGAGTAGTGCGAAGGCAACTTCCGGTTATCAATATCCGGACGCTTATTTTGAAGACGGAACGCCTTGTCTCTTGTTTGTCAAACCTAATAACCGCTATGCTAGTTTTGATGAAAGATCTGTATTTGATGCTTCCTATATTAAATTCCGTGAACTCTCTGTTGCCTACAGTCTTCCGAAGTCTATCCTAAAGAAATTGCCGATTAGTGGTCTACGACTGGCTGTGGTAGGACGTAATTTGGCTATTCTTCATCAAAATACTCCTAAAGGCATAGATCCGGAGGCTTCTTCTTCATCAGGAAATGCTCAAGGTATAGAATATGGAGGAATGCCGCCCGTATCTTCTGTCGGATTTGATATTAAACTAACCTTCTAAAGATAGAATATTATGAAACAGATTAAAATATTATTAGCCGGTTTTGCTGCAATGGCCATTTCTTTCGTTTCGTGTACGAATGACTTTGAATCTGCCAATGCCAATCCCAATGAACTTAATGAAATTAATCCTGAATATTTGTTCAATACGAGTTCTTATTATACGCTGAATGCTTTTTGCGGAAGTATGAAAAAAGTGTTGTTGGCCAACTATAGCCATTATTATGGTGGAGCTACCGGTGGACAGGTACAACGGTATGGAAATCAAGGTTCAACCAATGATTCATATTGGAAGAATGTATATAACTATGCTATTTTTCCTGTTCACTTTATACAAACGCAAATGGAAAATGACGAGCAATATCACAATCGTGTACTTATTGCTAAAATATGGGAAAATTATCTTTTTTCACAAGCAGTTTCTATTTGGGGAGGTATTCCTAAAAGTCAGGCTTTTAATGCCGGCGAGAGAGTGCCTTACGATAAGGAATCGGATATTTATTATGCTATGCTGAATGATTTGAAAGCATGTGCCGACGGGTTGAAGATGGATGGAGATGTTTATAAAGCAGACCCTATTTTTCCTTCAGGACAGAAATCCAGCGACTTATTGAAATGGAAGAAGTTTGCCAATTCACTACGTTTGCGTTTGGCCGTTCGTATTTGTAATGCTGACCGTTCGAAAGCGACTGAAGTGATTGATGAACTTATGGAAAATGAACAGAACTTGATGACAAGTAATGAAGATAATTGTCTTTTGCAATGGGGAGATAATGCAGATACAAGAAATTATTTTTATGATTATCTGGTCATCAACCGTGAAAGTAATTTGGATAAGCTTCACTCTGCCGGCGAATCGATTCTGATGTATATGGCTCCCTATGCTGATCCGCGGTTGGAGAAATTTTTCACTCCTGCCAATGCTGCTTCTATGCCTGATAACTTCCATTGGGCACCTTATTGGGGACAACCGAAAGTTTCTAATTTGCCTTCGGGAGTCAGCTTGTCTCCCAATCCGCATAGTGGAAAGACGGCTGATGATTACTCTCAATTACAGGATAAATTCACGGAGCAAAGTTATGCAGAGGTAATTATGAATTATGCAGAAGTGTGCCTGTTGAAAAGTGAATTGGTTCATAAAGGTTTGGGAAGTGGTTCGCAAACAGCCGAGGCTTATTACAATGCGGGTGTGAACGCTTCAATGGCTCAATATGGCGTAGATGGTGGAAAAGTGAATAATTATCTTCAGACTCCAGGAATTAAATGGAATACATTGACAGATCTCACAGTCACAGAAGAAGGTGAAGATTATTATAAAGATTTTATCGGCATTGTATCTTCTGCTATTACTTCTGATGAACCTGATCCGATTTATCGTCAGATTATCATGCAGCAATATATAGCTATGTTTTATCAATCGTTGGATGCGTGGACACTGATTCGCCGTAGCCAAGTATTGGAATTTCCGCCGCATTTCCAGCCGGAAACCGGATATGGTGCTGTGAATGCCGGCACCAAGGATAATCCTTATGCTTATATTCCACAGCGATTGGTATATCCCGATAGCGAGAAAACAAACAATGAATATGAATTGACGAAAGGTATTGCAAATCTCGATGGTGGACAAGATGCAATGTCGACTAAGTTATGGTTTGCATTGCCGACTAAGACTAACCCTTATTTGACGAATAATTAAAAAATGAAGGATATGAAAAAGATAACTATTATATTGCTCGGATTCATCGCTTTGTTAGCTGTATCTTGTGATAAAGACGATCATTTGGCTCCTGATAAGAGCAAATATGTGTATGATATACCACAGACGGATTTACCTGTGGATGCGATAGTCGGTGCTTATTATACCAATATAACTTCCTCTTCCAGCTGGTTAAAGTCCGGTAAGAAAATATATGCCGGTACTCCTTTGTTGGGTGAATATTTGTCTACAACTAGTGGAGTGTTACAGCAACAGCTTGCTTGGGCGGATGAGGCTGCCTTGGACTTTCTGATAGTTACTTGGGATGCTGCTTCAGCAGATAATACATTGATTACAAACTTTAAGTCTGTACGTACGGCAACCAATGCAAAAGTCCGCTTGGTGATCAATTATAACACCAAACATCTGAAAGTATCTAATGACAAACCGCTTCAAGAGGAAGAGAATTTGAATAAGATGATCAATGACTTTACGAATACTTTAGTGCCTTTATTTAATGATGAGGCCTATTATAAAATGAACGGAAGACCGGTTATTCTAATAACTCCGTCTAACCTTTCTTCTTCTGCATTGAAGAGTATTGATTATTCTTTGGTCATCCCGGCATTAAAGAAGGCTGTATCAGAATTGGGGTATGATCTTTATACGATTGGAGAATTTACTACCGGTTGGGTAGCTCCGGTGAATTATGAGGAACATCAGATTGCTTCTTTTGATGGAGTGACAGTGAACGACTGGTCAACGAATATGTATGACCGTTATTATGCCTTTTTCAGTTTTGTTGATTTGAATTGGGCCAATTGGAAGGCTACAATAGCCAAATGGAATACAGACTTTGTTCCTTGTATCTTTCCTTCTTATAATGACCGTATCAATTCAACTTCAAGTTATAAATATACTTTCGGGCAAGATGGAGAGACTGCTGATTATATTAATTTCTGTAATGTGGCTAAACGGAATATCGGAAGTAAAAACATTGTGTTAGTCAATTCATGGAATAATTACCAGAAAGGAACGAATTTGGAACCGACGGAGGAAAACAAATCAGAATTTCTGAAGATAACCAGAAATCAATTTAAGAAGTAATAGTTATTAATAACGGGATACGACACATCAGGCAGATCGTCGTATCTCGTGATAACAATAAATAATTTATGAGAAAGAAAATAATATCGGTCGTTTGTTTTCTCTTGGCTGTTTTTGTATCTCATGGGATAGCTGCGGATTCTGCTCCCTTTTTCTTTTTGCAATTAAGTGATCCCCAATTTGGCTTCATGGATAATAATAAGAGTATTTCGGCAGAAACAGAGGCTATGAATAAGGCTGTGACAGCTATAAATCAGTTAAAACCTCCGTTTGTGGTGATAACCGGTGATTTTGTAAATAATTCGAAGAGTAAGGAACAGATTGCTGCTTATAAGTCGATGATTGCTCAAATAGACTCTTCAGTAAAGGTTTATATGATTCCGGGAAATCACGATATAGGTAAGGTCAGCCGAGCTTCTATAGATAATTATAAAAAAAACTACGGAGAAACCCATTTTTCATTCAGGTATGGTGATTGTGCATTTATAGGTATTGATTCAAATATAATAAAAGAGGAGGACAAGGAGAGGGAAGAAGTTCAATTTAAGTGGCTGGAACAGGAATTACAGAAAACGAAGGATGCCAGATTCAAGTTTGTTTTTACCCATTGCTCTGTTTTTCTAAAGCGGATGGATGAACCTGTGAATTATTCGAATTTCTCTTTGCCTATGCGAGAGAAATATGTGCGTTTGTTTCAGAAATATGGAGTAAACGCAATATTTGCGGGGCATTTACATAACAATGCTTATGGAAAGGTGGACGATATGGAAATGATAACGATAGGTCCGGTAGGAAAGGTGCTGGGGACAGGGTATCAAGGGATGAATCTTGTGAAAGTATATCCGGATCGGTTTATCAGTGAATTTATTGCCTTAAATCAACTTCCTAAAGAGGTGGTGATGTCTGATCCGGCGACAAAAACGACGGAGTCGATGAGTCGTGTCCGTTTCAAATCAATAAAGAATTTAGTGATGGCAGGGTATCAGGGTTGGTTTAATACTCCTGAAGACGGTGCTGGTTTGGGTTGGAAACATTTTGAAAAAGAAAAAGAGTTCAAACCGGGCAAGTGTACCATTGATCTTTGGCCGGATGTTTCTGAATATGAGAAAACCTATGAAACGGCTTTTAAGTTACCTGATGAGACACCAGCAAAGGTTTTTAGTTCGTATGATGCTTCTACTACAGATCTGCATTTTAAATGGATGAAGCAATATGGAATTGATGGGGTATTTATGCAACGTTTTGTTGTTTCTATACGAAATCAGAAAGGGAAGGATAATTATAATAAGATACTGAATAATGCTGTTCTTTCGGCGGAAAAGTATGACCGGGCAATTTGCCTGATGTATGACCTTTCCGGTATGGAAGCCGGTGAAGAAGATATATTGATACGTGACTGGAAAGAGCTGTGTGAGAAGTATAAACTAGTTTCCCGGAACAACAATCATTATGTTTATCATCATGGTAAACCGTTAGTTGCTGTTTGGGGAATAGGGTTTAATGATCGCCGTAAATATGGATATGAGCAGGTAAAGAAAATCATTGATTTCCTGAAGAGTGAAGGTTGTTCCATATTGGTAGGTGTACCTACTCATTGGCGGACATTAACGATAGATGCTGTTTCTGATACGAGATTACTTGAACTGGTAAAACAGGCGGATATTGTCCATCCATGGTTGGTAGGACGTTTTGATAATAATACGTATGAGCATATCGTAAATCGATAGAGGAAGATATAAAGTGGTGCAAAGCGAATGGTAAAGATTATATACCGGTGTTGTTTCCGGGCTTTAGTTGGCATAACATGAAAAAGGATGCTCCGCAAAACATGATTCCGAGATTAGGGGGACGTTTCTTCTGGAAACAGGTAAAAGGTGCTGTAGATGCAGGAGCAGAAAGCCTTTATTTGGCAATGTTTGATGAGATAGATGAGGGGACAGCTTTCTTTAAATGTACAAATACACCTCCGGTGGGTGAAAGTTCTTTTATAACTTATGAAGGAGAAGCACCCGATCATTATCTTTGGCTGGCAGGTGAAGCTGCTAAATATTTGAGAGGAGAACTGCGTTCGTCCCGGATGCCGGTTCGATAGGGATGTGGAGTATAATAGCCGGATATATTTCGTTATTGGTGCAGAGTAACTATATTATTTTAATATCCTAAGATTGAAAAAACATATTTTTTATATCTTTGCTTCAAATAAGCTTTTGCTATGAAATATATCCGACTGTTATTTTATATTTTATTTATCTCGAAGACTATAGTCACTTGGGGTGGTGAAAATATCGGAGGCCTTTCTTTTCGTGCTTATGAATATTCAAAAGATGAACGTACTTCATTCATCATACCGTCCGGCAATCAGGGAGTGAGATTCAAAGATTATTTATCTGTTTCTTTTGATTTGAAGATTAGGGAAAAAGGCGAGCATTTTGGTTATGTATGCCGTATGATTGTTGACAATAAAAATAGCCTCAATCTGATATTGGTTAATCCTGTGAACGAAGAGCCTTATTTGTGTTTGATTAAAGACCAGCAATATTTAGGAAAGATACATTCTTCTGCGACTATCGATATTCATGAGTGGAATAGGATAAAGATAGAATTGGAGTATAAAAATGATACGTTATATGTCAGAAATAATGGTTCTCTTATTTCTAAAGAGAAAGTTGCTGCCCCGGATAATCATTCTGTTAAAGTCTGCTTTGGTGCTAATAAATTAGCTTCTTACACAACTTCGGACGTGGCACCTATTATTTTGAAAGATGTACAGATCGGTCTGGAACCTGGGAGCATAAAATATGAATGGTCGTTGGAGCAAGCAGTATCTGACACTTTGCTTCAGGACAAGTTTCGGCAGATGACAGCTTTTATATCAAATCCGGAATGGATTATTAATAGTCATATGTATTGGAAACATAAGAAAACGTTATCTTTTTCATCCAAGACTTTTCCTGTCCCGTGTGAAGATCAGTCGGCATGTTATTTTATTGCAAAAGATCGTATTGTCAAATATGATTTAATACGGAGTACAACAAAAGAATATGTTTTCTCGCCATTGATTGATGTAAATCGGATCACTAACCAGTTTCTTTTTGTTCCTTTGAAAGATAAAGGTAGTCAGTTGGTTTATTATGACTTTGAGAAGCCTGATGGGGAGAATTTGTCTTTCTTCAATTTTCAAACAAAAAGTTGGTCTATTCCTATCCAACGGAAAAGGCAGTCTTCTTATACACAACATAATCGGTTTTTCAATCCAAAAGATTCATCAATTGTACAAATTCTGGGATATGGATTTCATTTGTATACCCGTGAGTTGAATAGAATATCTCTATCGGGTGAAGTGATAAAGGGAGAGTTGCCGGATGTGATTACTCCTCGCTATTTGAGTGCCATAGGGAAGACCGATTCGCTGGTTTATATTTATGGAGGATTGGGAAATGACTTGGGCAAACAGGAGTATGGGGTCGTTCATTATAAGGATTTGTATAAATTGAACTTGAATGATTATTCTTTGGAAAAAAAGTGGGCTATGCCGGAGAATCTTTGTGATGAGGTAGCTGCTTCTACGTTGATAGTTGATGAAATAGAAAAAGGTGAACATGCAAAAGGATTGTTTTTTTCTTCAGGTCGTTTTCTATCTTCTCTAGTTTTGAAAGATTTAAATTTGGAGAATGGACAAGAAACTGTTTTAGGTGATACAATACCTTATACTTTCTTAGATGTTAATTCTCATGCAGATTTAATTTATCTTGCTTCAGAAAAATGTTATTACGCTGTAACAGTTCACCAAGTAGAGGGGAATAATTATGAAGCTAATATTTATTCTATTGCATCTCCAGTGTTGCCTATTCAAAATATAACAGTACAGGAAAACAGGGGGACTTGGTGGAAATTACTGTTTATATGTATTTGTGTAGCAGGTTTAGGGGGAATTGGGTGGAGATTAAAGAATAGCAGAAAGCATGATAAGAAAGAAGCTATATCTATTTCACAACAAGATATTTGTGAAAAAGAAGAAGGGGTTGTTTCAGATATAAATAGTGAAAAAGAAATTCAAGAAAATGACCACCTATATTCCTCGTTTGAAGCTCCTGTATTGAACACCACACCAGGAATTTATATGCTAAACGGATTTCAGGTTATTAATCGGGATTTAAAAGACATTACCGGAAAATTTACGCCTATTATGCGTCAATTATTATCTGTTATTATTCTTTATTCCAATCAGAATAATAAGGGGATTTCTAATATCAAGTTAAAAGAATTGTTGTGGTATGATAAGTCCGAGGAGAGTTTCTCTAATAACCGTAGTGTAAATATACGTAAGATACGTCTTTTGTTGGAAGAGGTAGGAGATACGGAGATATCATCAGCAAATGGTTATTGGTACTTTCTTAATAAGGGGCATGTATATAATGATTATACTATAGCAAATCAATTGATGCAAAAGATGGCGCCTTTAGATGTGGTCCATAAGGAAGATCTAGAAAAATTATTGAGTCTGGCTTCATTTGGTCAATTGCTTCCTAATATGCAATTTGATTGGGTAGATAGTTTTAAAGCAGATTATTCCGATTCAATGATTGATCTTCTGAGTCGGTTAAGAGATAGCAAGCAATTTGTAGGAAATGATAACTTGAGAATACAAATCTCAAATTGTATTCTGCGATTTGATTCATTAGATGAAGAGTCTGTTCGCGTTAAGTGCCGTGCTTTAGTGGATTTGAAACGTATGGGAATGGCATATACTGCATTTGATCAATTCACCAAGGAGTATAAGCTAATATTGAATGAGGATTTTAAATATAGTTTTGAGCAGTTTATAAGTGAAGTGTAATTTATAGGTTGATGTATTACAAAAAATATTGTGTAGTTTTTCTGGAGGAAAAGTCGATTTTATTGGAGTTAATTCTTTATAATTCTTAAATTTGTATCCTA
This sequence comes from Bacteroides sp. AM54-2NS, assembly GCF_003602935.1. Classification (NCBI taxonomy): domain Bacteria; kingdom Pseudomonadati; phylum Bacteroidota; class Bacteroidia; order Bacteroidales; family Bacteroidaceae; genus Bacteroides; species Bacteroides sp. AM54-2NS. The sequence continues at coordinate 18,683 of NZ_QTMZ01000001.1, read as the reverse complement.
TTACAGAATATGAATTAACACTATTATCAAAATGAAAAGAATTTGGGTGGCTCTTTTGGTGTTTTCTATACTAGGAGGGAGTGTATCAGCAAATGCTATTTCTTTTAAACGCAAAAAGTCAAAAAAGAAGGAGTCTGTTGAGAAAGAAAAAACTGCTTATGATAAACTGTTCTCATCTAATCATTCAAAAGCAGAAGGTTTTATCACTGTACATAAAGTAAAGGAGAAAGTTTATTTTGAACTTCCCTTATTAATGTTGCAACGTGATATGTTACTAGGTTCTACAGTAACAGAAATTAGTGATAATAAGAATGCTATTATTGGTTCGAAACCTACCGAACCTCTTCATTTTCGTTTTGAGAAATTGAATAATAAAGTCTGCTTGTCGGCAGTGCAGACCAATAATGTGGGTGATGACAATGGTCACCGATTGAAGGCAGCTATTGAGATGAGTAATATGAATGCCATTCTGCAAGTATTTGATATTTCGGCTTATAATAACGACAGTACGGCAGTTGTTTTTGATGTTACCGATTTCTTTGTAAGTGACAATAAATTAATGTCCCCGTTCGATAAATACAGCGTGAATACATCAGGGGGACGTAAACGTTTGACCTCATTTCAAAGTAACAAATCATTTATTGATGGTTTTAAGGCTTTTGAAGATAACATATCAGTCCGTAGTTGCTTGAATTATACTTATTCGTTGACTGGGGGCAAAGGGAAAGACATAAAAGACGAACCTCTGACCGCAAAGGTAACCCGTTCGATTATATTATTGGATACGATTCCTTATCGTCCCCGATTGATGGATAGCAGAATTGGCATTTTTCCTACAATGAAAAATGAATATTCAGCTGCTAAACAGACAACTCGTTCTATCTATTATGCAAATCGTTGGCGTTTGGAACCTTCAGATTTGAGAGGTTATATTGAAGGGAAGAAAGTGACTCCTATTAAACCGATTGTATTCTACGTAGACAGTTGTTTTCCTGAAAGTTGGAAAGCATCTATATTTGAAGCTGTCAATCAATGGAATGAGCCATTTGAAAAAATCGGTTTTACACAAGCTATCCAGGCTAAAGAATTTCCGAAAGACGATCCGGAATTTGATGCGGATAATTTGAAATATTCATGTATCCGTTATGCTCCGATAGGGATTGAGAATGCAATGGGACCATCGTGGGTTGACCCTCGTAGTGGAGAAATATTGAATGCTTCGGTATATCTGTACCATAACGTCATAAAATTGTTGAATAATTGGCTGTTTATTCAAACTGCTCAAGCCGATAAGCGTGTACGTCATAAAGTAATTCCAAGAGAGGTGATGGACGATGCTTTACGTTATGTCGTTTCTCACGAAGTGGGTCATTGTTTGGGATTTATGCATAATATGAGTGCTTCTTCCGTAATTCCCGTAGATTCGCTCCGTTCTCCTTCATTTACGCAGAAGCATGGTACTACCACTTCCATTATGGATTACGCGCGTTTTAATTATGTGGCACAACCTGGTGATATGGAACGGGGAGTACGTATGATGCCGCCATATTTTGGTTTGTATGACGATTATCTGATTCGCTGGAATTATACACCTGTGCCGGAAGCTAAAACTCCGGAAGAGGAATATGCCATCACTTCGAAGTGGATTACGGATTTATCAGATAATCCTGTATATCGGTATGGCAAGCAGCAGTCGGATATACTCGACCCTCGTTCTCAAACGGAAGATTTGGGTGATGATGCAGTGAAAGCAACCCGATATGGAGTGAAAAATCTGAAATACATTCTGGCTAATCTGAATCAATGGCTAGGAGAAGAAGATGTGGATTATACACATCGGTCGGATATTTACGATGGTATAATCATGCAATATCTGACTTATATGTTGCATGTATATCATAATATAGGAGGAATCTATTTGCATGAAAAATTGGTTGGTGATAAGGTGGAAGCCTTGCAGGTTGAACCTAAAGAGAAGCAGAAAGAGGCAATGAATTACTTTTTGGAGCAATTGGCGACCTTGGATTGGCTGGATGATGAAAATGTGCTGAAGGTACTGCCTATGGTAGGGAAGCCATCGGAGGCTTTGCGGGATGTAATGATGAAATTATTGATGAAAGCTCCTGCCCGGGTAGAATTCTCGGCATTAAAAGCCGGTAAAGAAGAAGGATATGATGTTGATGAATGTATGAATGATATTTATACATATATATGGAATCCTACTATACAAGGACGTAAATTAAGTGCTGCTCAAATGAAACTGCAGAATTTGTTTATCAAACACCTGGCTTCGACTGCCGGAATCCGATTGAGTAAAGATACTAAATCATTGAAAAGTGAAGAAGATGCATGGGGGCAGTTAGCTGCTTTTCATCATAAAACAGGTGTAGGGCATAAAGGATGTTGTTGTGCGTCCGATCTGGGGCGTATGTTTAATCCAGTGGCTGGATTTGACGAACCAATGGCAGAGTATTTTATTCCCAAAAACCAGGATAGTATGTGTTATGGTTATTTCCTGCGCATACGTAATTTATTAAACAGCCGGAAGCAACATGTTGATAAAGATACGCGGCTTCATTATCAGTTATTGCTTCATCAAATGAATAATGCATTAAACAGATGATTATGAAGAATAAATATATCTTTTTGCTCTTTTTATCAGTATTTGGTGTGTTTGTCTTTTCTCCTTTGGAGGCTGTTGCCAAAAAAAAGAAAAAAGGGAAAATAGAGCAGGTTAAACCCAAAAGCGCATACGAAAAACTGTTGAAGGATAAACCGAATAGCGTCGAAACTAAAGGACTGATGAATCTTTATTGGGTAGACGATAAAGTATATATGGAAATACCCAGAGATGTGTTGGGTAAACGTTTGCTGATGGGAGGTGTAGTCGATAAACTAAGTAACCCTCAGGAATCATCTGTTGGCTTTTGCCTGTTGCACCTTTACAAGTGAAATTCTGCCGGTCCGATTCTTTGGTTAGGTTATATCAGGTAGCGGACCGTCCGGTGACAGAACAAGATTCCCGTATCGGAGATGCGCTGAAAAAAAGTTTCAGTGATGTCATTTTAAATCAGTTTTCTATAAAGGCTTATTCTCCGGACAGCGCTTTGGTGATTGACGTTACATCTTATGTTTTTCAGGATGATAAATACATGAATCCGATTGATCCGAAAGCATACAATACGATGGGGGGCTGGGTGAAGCGTAAAGCCTCTTTCAAACAGAAACAATCAATGATATCCGGAATAGCTTCTTATCCAGATAATGTATCTATTTCATGCTATATGAGCTATGAATTAGCGATGTCATTATTCGGTATTTTTCCGATAGCAGAAAATATTCCCTTCAGCGCAGTTGTGAAGCGTACTTTTATGTTATTACCGGAAGATGGGGATTATTGTCCTCGTTTGGCTGATCCTCGTATCGGAACTTTATGGAGCGGCAAGGTGAATTTTTCGGATAAGGAGCAAGGCAGCAACATACAGTATTGGGTGAATCGCTGGAACCTGGCTGTTGATAAACCTGTTGTTTTCTATGTGGATACGCTGTTGCCTGAAAAATGGCAGAAGTGTGTGTATCGTAGCGCTGAGATATGGAACAAAAGCTTTCAGAAAATAGGTTTTTCTAATGCGTTAGATGTGAAACCTTACCCTAAAGATATAGGATTTGATGCCAACAGTATTACTAAGTCTTGTATCCGGTATGTCGTTTCACCTTCCGGTCAGATTACGGATAATTATTGGAGTGATCCGTTGACAGGAGAAATAATAAGTGCCAATATTTATATCCCTCATAATTTAGCTTCGAAAATTCAGCTGAATTATTTCTTGCAGACAGCTTCCTTTAACGAGAAAGCCCGTACATTGATGCCGGATGAAGATTTGGTGGAAGAAGCATTGACTTCGTTGTTGTTGAGGCATTGGGGGCATTGTTTGGGGTTGACGGATAATATGGCAGGATCTATTGCTTATCCGGTTGATTCGCTCCAATCGAAAGAGTTTGTAAAACAACATGGGTTGTCTGCGTCAGTCATGGATAAGTTGCCGATGAACTATTTACTTTCGGTTGATAATTATAGTACTGATATACCTTTGACGCAACAAGTACTGGGAGAATATGACCATTGGGCGATTCGTTATCTTTATCAGCCTATGAATAAGAAAACACCGCAAGAAGAATTGCCGGATCTGCGGAAACTGGTTTCTGAACGGAATCAGAACCCATTATTGCTTTTTAAACGTCCGCAGAGCAGGAAAGCTTATTATGATCCTCGCGGAATGGAGATGGATTTGGGAAATGATGCTATTCGTGCGGCAACCATTGCTTTTGAGAATTTGGGTAAAGTAGTGGCGAATGCAAACCAATGGTTAGACAAGGAAGATTTCAACTATGAAAAACGAGCCTCACTATATGGAGAAATTATCAATCAGGCGGATGAATACGTGAAGCATGTATTGCAGCAAGTTGGTGGAATCTATTTGAATGACAGTTATCAAGGGGATAGTTACCCTTCTTATCAACCGGTATCCAAAGAGTTGCAACGTCGTTCGTACCAGTGGATGATGGAGCTATCAGTCAAATGAACTGGTTGGACAATCGGGAACTGTTGAATCATTGTGCGCTGACAGGTAGCGCTGCTGACTATTCACAGAAGTTTTTCGCCAATTTGCTATTAATACAGCTCAATAACCTTTGGCTTAGCGAAAGCAAATCGAGTGACCCTTATACGCAACAGCAGGCTGTTGAAGATTTGAAGAATCATCTTTTCAAGGAAACAAGGGCAGGAAAGGAGCCTGACGACTGGAAACGTTTCTTACAGGGACAATTGCTGAGTTTTGTCATTTCTTGGTCGAATGTAAATGTGCCGAAAGGGAAAGATGAGACAGCTAATGCTTCTTCTAAACTGACTATTCAGACTGTCTGTCCTTACCGGGGGATGACGGCAATTGAGAGCATTCCTTATTCTTCTGCTCCTGAACGGGCTCCATTCTGGTATGGCTGTCTGTTGGATTTGAAAAGTGAGTTTACGAGAGCGAAATCAGTAGCACCTAACCGGGAAATGCAAGAGGAGTATGATTACCGATTGTTTACGATTGAGAAGGCACTGCGGAAATAGATATAATCTATAAAATGATTAGATATAAAAAAGCAATTAATTCGTGATAAGATGAATTAATTGGCTTATATTTTTAATGAAGTTTTTCTTCTGTTTTGTTTATTCTACTACCCTTGTGAATGCGTAGGTTATACCAAAGAAACTCGCATCGAAATAATGACCGTACTCTTCAAACGTTGAGCTGAAGAAATCAGTTGGTATAAAATCGTGAAAGTAAATGATGATATTATTATCATCTATCTTATCCAATCCTATAAATGCATTTCCAAGCTCTGTTTTTCTCTTTGAGAAACAACGATTCACTTGCGAGGTGATGAAATAAGGAGCGTCATATTCTTCGTCAGCTATCCAGTTATAGATGCCTTTCTCTATATGGTCGAAAACAACAGTGTGTCCTTGAGGATTGCAAAAGAAGTTCTTTAAATCTCCCGTCAGGTATGGGATTATTTTATCTGTACCATCTTCTTGATGTACAAATTCCAGGTAGTCATTCGCTCCATTGTTTTCCGGCAGACTATTTACCCAGTCTTCGTCAGGCATACCAATATATACATAGTTGTCTTTATCTTTAATCTCTACAGGTTTCCATTTGCCCAGCATGTCAGTAAACTTTAACTGATCCAGTTTTATATTATAGGATACAAATGAGCCCGGATAGTAGAGTTCGGAGTTGTCAACTGGTGTACCTAGTTTAAGGATAGCGTTTTTTCCTGTATAATCTTCTGCTCCTTCTTTTATTTTTATCTTAAAACGTGTGTAGTAAGAACCTTTTGGAATGGTGACGGAAGTTATTCCGTTTTCAAGTTCAAAATCTTCGTTCAATATGGCTGTACTGGACGGGTCTATTTCTATCGGCAACACGATGTCTGTTGTTGCCCTGAAACTGCTGCCGCTATTTTCTCCTTCCACTTCGATTCTAATGTCTATTTCACTTAACAGACGATAGATCACAGGCTTGAAAGTATACATAATGTGCTCTTTCACTTCAACGGGGATAATCGCTATTTTCTTGTCACCGAGCGCATATCCGGAAACCGGGTTGATGGAAAGGCGGATTTCACGGTTGGCAGTCAGGTTGTTTTTGGGAGTAATGGTTAAAGTGGCACTTGTTTCTCCGGCTTTTATCATGAACCCGTTAGCAGAAATTTCATAGTCTTCATCCAATATGGCAGTACCTTCAATGATGACAGGAATGCTTAAGTCTGTTTCAGGTGCTACAGAAGCTCTCAATTCCACTTCCAGGCTACCGTTAGAAGGTAATATGTATATGGAGCGACTAAAAGATAACTTTGCACCCGACGAGTCGTCATCACTGCAAGCTGCCGACACTATGATTAGTATAATCATTAGCAGGAAGGAGCCTGTTATTTTGATTTTTGTTTTCATTTTAATCCCTTTTTATTGGTTAATGGCATTGTTGTATTCATCCCATAATGCTTGTACTTCTTCACGGTCTTGTGCATTCAGGATATTTCCGGTGGGAAGTAAATAATCTTCTGATGTATTATCTACTTTTGGGGTCAGTTCTTCCGGTTTATCACATGAAACCAAGAAAGCGGAAGAACCTGTGAGAATGAAACATAGGATATATAGTATCTTTTTCATAACTGTTTCTGTTTTTTATGGATAAATTATTCTATGTAGCCTGGATTTTGAATGAGCAAATCAGGAAATAATCTGATGTCTGCTTTGGGAATAGGAAAAGTATACAGATACTTTTCTGTGATAAATTTCTTTCCTTTGGCAGCGACCCAAAATTCCGGACGTCCGTTGCGTTTTAATTCAAACCAGCGGTCGCCTTCAACAAACAATTCTTTACGGCGTTCACAGAGGATGGCTGACATCAATTTTGTCAAAGGGATCCCAGTGGCGTCGGTTTTTATATTTTGTTGGAAAACTTCTGGGAGATTGTCAATCGTGTAGGCTATATAATCCTGAGTGATTCGTTTGGAACGAAGCTGGTTAAGATAACCTAGTGCGTCTGTTTCCTGATTCAGATGTGCGTGGGCTTCGGCTATAATCAGGCAAAGTTCTTCACTACGAAACTTGGTGGTGATGATTTTATTGACAATCCGTTTGGAATCATAGTTGCATTTGCGACGTACGTCATTGTCGGTGGCCGCAAATAAATCAACCAAATTTCTGTCGACAGGTCTTGATTTTATATCGGCTTGTGCAGTTGCGTAACTCATGGTTCCTATATCATCATCCATGGTGAATGAACGGATAATGACATTGTGTGCTTTTGCTTGTTTCTGGTTAATGGCTTCTACATATTCGTCAGCTTCCAGCATCGGGTATTTTTCCAATACTTCTTTGGCATAGGTAATGGCACTACTCCAGTTCTGTGTCCAAAAGAAGAAACGTGCGAAGTAGGCTTTTGTCACGGATGAAGTAAAGATAAAGTCTTCATTAGACACATTATATGAGAGGGCTTTCCGGAATCCTTCTTCTATAAATTCAGCAGTTTCTTTCAGATTGGCGCGTGCAGGCTTTGCTTCCATATCAAAATCGTCGACAAGTGGAAGTCCGAGAGTCTCTTTTGCCGTCTCCGGCTGGTATGGCTCACAGTAGCGCTGCATAAGGTTATAATAGCAAATAGAACGAATGCTCCAGGCTGTTCCCAATAGGGTTCTAGCTAAATCGGATTCCGTATCATCCATGTTGCCGATAACCATATTACAGTCTTTGATAACAGAGTAGAGTGTTTTGTAAGTGGCCTGATTTTTGTTAATGGCACTTCCCACATAAATGCTCGTATAGCCGAAATTGCTGGCAAGCGTTGCATTCAAGTCATCGGCAAACATCTCTAAAGTTGTCATTACTTCTGGATTGGGAATGATAACGTCATCTCTTCCTTTTTCTATCTGATCCAACCAATAATGGATAATGGTCGAAAAATCTTCAGCTGTTTCAGGAATTATCTTTCCTTTGGGCTTTACGTCTAAGTAATTGTTGCAGGAAGCCAACAATATCATCAGACCACAATAGATAGATATGAATAGTTTATTTTTCATCGTTTATTGTTATTTAAAATCCAACATTTACGCTAAACATCACAGAACGGCTTATCGGATAAGTAGCACCGGGGGTTTCAGGATCCATGCCTGAATAGCTGGTGAATGTGAAGAAGTTGTTCAGTGACAAAGAGAAATCTACATTGGAGAGAGCCGAATTACTTATTAACTTCTTAGGTAGCGTATATCCTAAAATGATGCTCTTAATTCTGGCATAAGATAAGTTGGTAAGGAAAGCTCCATGCGTGATTTCTTTGTGCATAGGGTTATAATAGCCAAATCCGTAAACCTCACCGAACGGATTCCATACGCGCGGATAAGTGCCATTTGTATTATTGGGCGTCCAACGGTCGGCTGCTACTTTCGGAACATTCAGATGGTGTGCGAACAAATCATTTTGGAAGACTTGTTCACGTTCTGTGTAATTAAATACCCCATTACCGCTTACGGTGTTAGCTGAAGTTGGCGACTTGATGAATTCAAAATTTTTGGCTCCTGTGGCAAAAGTTCCGTTTACGCTAAGGCGAATACCTTTATATTCGGCGGTTACATTAAATCCTCCGGTTACGGGAGCTTCACTCGTGCCTAGATAATACCGGTAATTATCGGGCTTATTCAAGTCGGTAGCTGTGTGTATTTCAGCATCGGGACGCAGCTGGTATGTATATAATCCTGTTTCGGGGTCAATACCTGTGTATCTCCCACTATAGATGGCGTCTACAGGATAGCCTCCCATAAGTTATTATATCCCATGCTGCTATAGGAAGCTTTATATTTGGTCACTTTATTCTTGTTGTAAGCTATGTTGGCAGAAAGAGACAGACTGAAATCTTTTGTTTTAACAGGAGTTCCATTCAGGGTAGCTTCGATACCTTTGTTGTCAATATTGGCAGTATTGTATTTCTGTTGGGTGAATCCTGTGCTGCTTAGTACTTGCACACCTGTTACAATATCTTTACTTTTCCGGTAGTATCCTTCCACTATACCTGTCAAGCGGTCGTTAAACATTCCGAAATCAAGAGCCACTTTCACGTCTTGCGTCTTTTCCCAACGTAGATTGGGATTCGGTGGACTAACTACTTTTCCTATATGATAAATATTGTTGGAAATATTCCGGTAGTCATCGTAGTAACTGATAATCATTTGTGGGCTGACACTACGGTTGATGTTACCAGTAAATCCGGTTGCTATACGGAGTGTTAATCTGTTCAGTACGGGTTTCAGCGAAGCCATGAAATCTTCTTCACTAACATTCCACGCTGCGCCGGCTGCCCAGTTAGGATTAAATTGTTTGTCACTACCAAAATTAGAACTACCGTCAGTACGGAAAGAGACATTCAGTACATATTTGTTTTTGTAGTAATAGTCAGCAGATGCATAGAAAGAGACAAAGCGTTGTTCGCTCCATGTTTCTCCGTTCGAGCCATCAATAGCAGCGAGATAGGCTTTCAGCTTCTCGTAGCCTACTCCTGTCGGGTCATCAGGAAGTGGGGTTATGGCATTTCCGGTGATTTCGTCGTAACCGTATCGTTTGCTGTACAAACCGTCTGATTTACTTCCGCGGAATTCGGCACCGGCTATAAGGGAGACAGAGTGGTCTCCAAAAGAATCATCATAAGCAAAATGCCCGCGGACCATATAGCTCTCATTATCTACATTGCGTTGCAAGATAGAAGCATATTCCTTATTAGTATTGTTATCGATAGAGAGACGGTTGTCTAAAGCTGCTTTTGTGTTTTTACCATATATTTCCTTTAGACGGTTGGTGGAATAAGTATATGAAGCCAGACCCACAAAACGCAAATGGTTGATAATGCTGTAATCAATTCCTGCACGAACCATTGTTTTTATATTCTTAGTGCGTGAAGAAGTTTCGTCCATTTCGCGAAGTACATTAAATCCACAATCAGGTATAATCTTGGAACTAGTCTTTTTATTGTTATATTCTCCTAGTGCATAATATGTTTCATCTGCCCGGTAACTGCCGTCTTCGTTATACGGACTTTCGTATGGATTGGCAAAATAAGCATATTGGAAAGGATCGAGACTATTCAGTGCCGGGGACTTTGAATATTGATAAGACATGGATGCCCCAAAGTCAATCTTGACTTTCTGGCTGGGGTGCATTGATAGATTAGCTGTCAGGTTATAACGGTCGTAATCATTATTTTTCAATAAACCAGCGTTGCGGGTATATGCTAGTGAAGTATAATAGGTGTATTTGTCTCCACCACCATTAATGGATAGGTTGTGGGTGGTAGAAACACTGTTGCGAAACAGTTCATCGTACCAATCGGTATTCGTTTTACCTAATTCTTCGATATACGTATCTTGTTGTTCTTTGCTCCATCCGGCAAACTTTCCCCTACCAGCACGAATGATGCCTACTACTCCTACCACCGGATAGTCATTTGCCCCGGCTTCAAATCCAGGAGCAGAGAATTCATCCCATAATCCCTGTTCATAGGCAAGCTTCTCTTGTGAATTCATCAAAGAGTAGTTCCGTTGGGGTGGTAAAGTGACTGATACATTGCCTGAATAGTTTATTTGGGCTTTTCCTGATTTGCCTTTTTTGGTGGTGACAACAATTACCCCACCGGCTGCTCGCGAACCATAAATAGCAGCGGCTGAAGCATCTTTCAAAATAGTAATACTTTCTATGTCGCTGGGATTGATGCCAGCGACACCATTCATGAACAAGTCGTCAAATTGACCGGATTTTATTTCAGCACTGGTAGGCATATCGGTACTTCCACTTTGCATGGGAACTCCGTCGATAACCCATAGTGGCTCACCATCTCCGGTGATTGTATTGGTACCTCTGATTCGTATTTTTTGTGTACTACCAGGTTGTCCGGATATGGCTGATACGGCCACTCCTGCTATTTTACCTTGCATGAGGCGTCTACCGTTGGTTGGGCTTGGTCTTTTAACTGGTCGGCCGAGATAATTCCGACAGAACCAGTCATTTTCTTAAAAGTAGTTTGGGTATAACCTGTAACGACAACTTGATCCAGTTCACTTGTTGCAGATTCCATTTTAATTTTGATAAAAGGTGTTGCTCCTTTCAATAAGTGCTCTACATTTTTCATGCCAATGTAAGAAAAAACAAGTGTCTTGCCTTCTTTCATCTCTTTGATGGAAAACTTACCATCAATATCTGTGGTAACACCGACTTGGGGGAGCTCCTTATAGCGGACGGATACGCCTACTAATGGTACCCCACTTTCGTCAGTTACAATACCTTTCACTGTTACCTGTGCATTTGCAAATAAAGGTAAAATTAGAGCGAAAAGTAATGTTAATGAAAAAATGGTAATTTTATTCATAATTGTATTATATTGGTTTGAATATATGCAAATGTATTATTATTAGCTGATATAAACAAGAAAAATGATAATATTTGTATTTAAAATGTGTGCTTTTGTTTGAGTGAATATCATTCGATGTTTATTATATTTTTATAAAAGTATAGAAAATTGGTTCATGGTATGTTACGACTGGCTTTTTGCATTATACTGCATATTGGGGAGTTTGATATGTTGTAGAAGGCAAAAAAGAAGTGGCTTAATTTGACAATTTTGGGGCATAATTGCTATACCCAAAACGGTTCGTTTCATGTATGGTTATAAATTTATTCCATATCATTATATTTTGGACATGATAAGATTATCATTGAAATATATTTCAACATATGCATTCCTACGATAGAAGTGTCAAAAATAAAAGAGACTAACAATTTCCTTAATTATAAGTTTAGGACTTTATCAGTTAATTCGTTTCTCGGTGAGAAACACTTCGTTTCTCGGTGTCGAACAGGTTGTTTCTCGGTGAGAAACGGGGCGTTGGTTTTAAAGGAAAGCCCCGAATAGTAACCGACTGGATAACAGTGCTTTACAAAACAGTGTTATCTATCAGAAATACATAGGAGTTTTATTGACATTTTTTTGGTAACGCCATTTGTTTCTATTGCATCTATTACTGTAATAATATTTACATTAAAACTAAAATATGGCATTTATAAAAGAATTTGTTTCATTCCTTTCTGAGACAGGAATGAATCTATTTTTAAAGGTGGGGTTGCTCTGAACCGAATCTCTAGGATTTCAGATTGCGCCAAAAGAATCTGATGATTGAAAAGAGAGAGTTCTGCTGGTTTATATCAAATAGGGACGAAGCGTATAGGCATAAAAAAAGGAGCAACGCCTTGCTCCAACCTTTGTTAACCTTAAATCTAATACTATGAAAAACACATTGCAAAGATACGGACTCTTGGGAAATTAGCAAATTATCCAAGAAAAATAGCATGTTTTATAACACGTTTTAATAGTTTTCCCCTACTTGTTAAGAAATTAGTCCTCCTTATTTCAAGGTATGTAACATTAATTTTGAAAATTGAATCGGAGCATACCGTTGATTCTCTGCCGAAAAACCGTTATCTTTGCAAGGATAATCACATTATGCACTCAATAAAAAAGAAAAGGAGACACCCGTGAACGAAGAAGAGATCGTCCTCACCCCGATGATGAAACAGTTTCTGGATTTGAAGGCAAAACATCCGGATGCAGTGATGCTGTTTCGTTGCGGTGACTTTTATGAAACATATTCTACGGATGCCATCGTTGCAGCCGAAATTTTAGGGATCACACTGACAAAACGTGCCAATGGGAAAGGAAAAACTATCGAGATGGCAGGTTTTCCTCATCATGCCCTTGATACCTACCTTCCGAAACTGGTTCGCGCTGGAAAACGTGTCGCTATCTGCGACCAGCTCGAAGACCCCAAAATGACGAAGAAGCTGGTGAAGCGTGGTATTACCGAATTGGTTACTCCTGGTGTTTCTATCAATGATAATGTTCTGAACTATAAAGAGAATAACTTCCTGGCTGCCGTTCATTTCGGAAAGGCTTCCTGTGGAGTTGCTTTTCTCGATATTTCTACCGGTGAATTCCTTACTGCAGAAGGACCTTTTGATTATATAGACAAACTGTTGAATAACTTTGCCCCTAAGGAAATTCTTTTTGAACGTGGCAAACGCCTGATGTTTGAAGGTAATTTCGGTAACAAGTTCTTTACATTCGAGCTGGACGACTGGGTATTTACAGAAACGACTGCCCGTGAGAAACTGCTGAAACACTTTGAAACGAAGAATCTGAAAGGTTTCGGAGTGGAGCACTTGAAAAACGGTATCATTGCTTCCGGTGCTATCCTGCAGTATCTGACAATGACGCAGCATACGCAGATTGGTCACATCACTTCATTGGCACGTATTGAAGAAGATAAATACGTCCGTCTGGATAAGTTCACGGTGCGTAGCCTTGAGCTGATTGGCAATATGAATGATGGAGGCAGTAGTCTAATCAATGTGATCGACAGAACGATCAGCCCGATGGGAGCGCGTCTGTTGAAACGTTGGATGGTTTTTCCGTTGAAGGATGAGAAGCCGATTAATGAACGCTTGAACGTAGTGGAATATTTCTTCCGCCAACCAGATTTTAAGGAATTGATTGAAGAACAGTTGCATCTGATAGGTGACCTGGAACGTATTATTTCCAAAGTGGCTGTAGGGCGTGTGTCGCCTCGTGAAGTCGTTCAGTTGAAAGTTGCCTTGCAAGCAATTGAGCCGATAAAACAGGCATGTATGGAAGCTGATAATGCGAGCTTGAATCGCATTGGCGAACAGTTGAATCTTTGTATTTCTATTCGTGACCGGATTGCCAAAGAGATTAAAAATGATCCTCCTTTACTGATAAATAAAGGTGGAGTGATTCAGGACGGTGTGAACGCAGACTTGGATGAATTGCGGCAAATCTCCTATTCAGGAAAAGATTATCTGCTAAAGATACAGCAGCGGGAGAGCGAAGAGACGGGTATTCCGAGCTTGAAAGTAGCTTATAATAATGTATTCGGTTATTATATCGAAGTCCGTAATGTGCATAAGGATAAGGTTCCACCCGAATGGATTCGCAAACAGACGTTGGTCAACGCAGAGCGTTATATCACGCAGGAACTGAAAGAATACGAAGAAAAGATTTTGGGAGCGGAAGATAAGATTCTGGTTCTGGAAACGCAGCTATATACGGACTTAGTACAGGCATTGATGGAATTTATTCCACAGATACAGATTAATGCGAATCAGATTGCACGTTTGGACTGCTTGTTGTCATTTGCCAATGTGGCCCGTGAGAATCGTTATATCCGTCCGATTATTGAGGATAATGACGTACTGGATATTCGTCAGGGACGTCACCCGGTAATAGAAAAACAACTTCCGATAGGTGAGAAGTATATTGCCAATGATGTAATGCTGGACAGCGATACACAGCAGATTATTATTATTACAGGTCCGAACATGGCCGGTAAGTCGGCACTCTTGCGTCAGACGGCGTTGATTACGCTATTGGCTCAAATCGGCTCGTTTGTTCCTGCGGAAAGTGCGCATATCGGTTTAGTTGATAAGATATTTACCCGTGTAGGAGCGAGCGATAATATATCAGTCGGTGAATCTACATTTATGGTAGAGATGAATGAAGCGGCTGATATCCTGAATAATGTTTCTTCCCGGAGTCTGGTATTATTTGACGAATTGGGTCGTGGTACTTCTACTTATGATGGTATTTCCATTGCCTGGGCAATTGTAGAGTATATCCATGAACATCCGAAAGCAAAAGCACGTACATTATTTGCTACGCATTATCATGAATTGAATGAGATGGAGAAATCTTTCAAGCGCATCAAGAATTATAATGTATCGGTGAAAGAAGTTGATAATAAAGTAATCTTCCTTCGTAAACTGGAACGTGGCGGTAGTGAACACTCTTTCGGTATTCATGTGGCAAAGATGGCCGGTATGCCGAAAAGCATTGTGAAACGTGCAAATGAGATATTGAAACAGCTTGAATCTGATAATCGCCAACAGGGCATAGCAGGTAAACCGTTGGCAGAAGTGAGCGAGAATCGTGGAGGTATGCAGTTAAGCTTCTTCCAGTTGGACGATCCGATTCTCTGTCAGATTCGCGATGAGATATTGAATCTTGATGTGAATAATCTTACTCCTATTGAAGCGCTGAATAAACTGAATGATATTAAGAAGATAGTCAGGGGGAAATAAGCTGAAAATGTATATAATGTCTTAGGATATGTTTTCGATTGTTGTCCTGACATTAGGGAAATGGCATTTGTTTTATTGATAAGAAAGAGGGATTAGTGATGTTTGAACCGCTAATCCCTTTTTTTGATTTAGGCTATTTTCTTTTTCTTCTTGTCATAGAAGAACATGAAATAGACGCCTATTATGATAAACGGAACGCTTAGCCATTGCCCCATATTGAACATCATGCTGTTTTCAAAATCTTCCTGATTTTCTTTTAGGAATTCGATGAAAAAGCGGAAGGTGAAGATGTAAGTCAGGCAGAGCCCGAAGAAGAAGCCACGGTGCAGTTTCTTGCTGTAATTCTTATACAGGTAAATCATGATGAAGAACAGGATAAGATAAGCGATGGCTTCGTAGAGCTGTCCCGGATGACGGGGGAGCATATCTACACGTTCGAAAACGAATGCCCAGGCACATCAGACGGTTTGCCGATGATTTCGGAGTTCATCAGGTTGGCAAGGCGGATGAAGCAGGCGGTGATTGGAGTAGCTACGGCAATCATATCCAGCACGTCCATATAATGGAGCTTCGTCTTGCGGCAATACAGCCAAAGGGCGATTATCAGTCCTAATGTACCGCCGTGGCTGGCAAGTCCTTCATATCCGGTAAATTTCCAGTTTCCGTCCGGCATGAACTTGATAGGAAGAATCATTTCCCAAAAATGAGACAGGTAGTATCCCGGGTCATAGAACAGGCAGTGTCCTAGGCGGGCACCGATTAGAATACCAAAGAAACAGTAAAAGAAAAGCGGGTCAAACTTCTTTTCCTCTATCTTTTTATCCCGGTACTGGTAGTGAACAACCACATAAGCAAAGAATATTCCTACTGCCCACAGTAATCCGTAATAACGGATAGAAATGCCGAACAGGTTGAATAGTTCGGGATTCGGGTTCCAGTTGATGGATAATAGCATGGTATTCATTCTATATTGGATTAATGTTAATGATTAGATTTTTTGAATTTCTCTGCAACCATCCGGTAGGTCGGTATATCTATTCCCTGTTCTTCGGCTGCTGCAATCATGTCGAAGAGCAATCCTTGTATTTCCGAGTCGTGTCCGCGTGCCAGGTCTTTTTGCATAGAAGCGGTACTTTCGGGGTCGAGCTTGTCAATCACTTTCAGGTTGTAGCTGACTGGGTCTTCGGGAAATTCGACGCCTAGTTTCTTTCCTAAGGCAGCGCTTTCCGTAGAAAGTCCGATAAATGTATCCCGTATCTTTCCCGGTTTCTGTACTTTTCCCATCGGAACGTCGTAGTAAGCACCCGTTACGGCCATTGCAGAGATAAACGACCATTTGATAAACGTATCCCGGTTGATGTCTGGTGACAGGTCTACCTTTATGCCTGCTTCCTGCAAGTCTTGTTGGATAGCTTCCAGCAATCCGGGCTTCACAACCGTGCCGCGATGAGCGCCGTATACCAACCGGAATATCTTTCCCATTTGGGTGATTTCTCCGGTGCCGGATACGAAGCCTACGATATAGATGCAGCCGTCGAGGACAGTGACTTCCGGTACCAACTTTTGTATGCGTGGCCCTGTGCCGTACACATTCAGGATAGGGATGACAACCGTGTCTTTGTGCGCTGCTCTTTTAATCAGTCTACGATAGAATCGACCGAATAACCTTTTACGCATACAAATATCACATCTGCTTTTCCATTGAATTCTTCAGCGGTAGTTGCCGGAATCCGGAGCGTATGTTCGCCCTTCAAATCCGATTTCAGTTTCAAACCGTTCGTTTGAATCGACTGCAAATGAGCTCCACGGGCAATACAGGTTACATCTTTGCCTGCCAGCGACAAGAATCCTGCGATACTGCCGCCTACACCTCCCGTTCCTGCAATGAGATATTTCATATTGTTAGCGAATTAGTAATTAATAAGTCGTCGGTGGTAACCGATAATCACACGTTGAAACGGAAATGCATGATGTCGCCATCCTGCACCACATATTCTTTTCCTTCTACACCCAGTTTTCCGGCTTCTTTCACAGCTGCTTCCGAGCCGTATTTGATATAATCATCGTATTTGATAACTTCGGCACGGATAAAGCCTTTTTCAAAATCGGTGTGGATCACTCCGGCACATTGAGGAGCTTTCCATCCTTTTTCGTATGTCCAGGCACGTACTTCTTGTACACCGGCAGTGAAATATGTTTCAAGATTCAGGAGTTTGTAAGCAGACTTGATAAGACGTGCTACGCCCGATTCTTCCAAGCCTACTTCGGCAAGGAACATTTGACGGTCTTCGTACGTTTCCAGTTCGGCGATGTCCGCTTCTGTTTTGGCTGCGACAATCAGGATTTGAGCATTCTCGTCTTTTACGGCTTCGCGTACCATATCTACGTATTTATTTCCGTTTACTGCGCTTGCTTCATCAACATTGCAGACATACATTACCGGCTTGCTGGTCAATAAGAACAGTTCGTGAGCAATCTTTTGTTCGTCTTTTGTTTCAAAAGTCACTGTACGTGCAGATTTTCCTTGTTCCAGTGCGTCTTTATATTGAACGAGTACATCGTAAGCTAACTTTGCAGCTTTGTCTCCGCCCGTCTGTGCTTGTTTCTGTACTTTCTGGATACGGCTTTCGATGGTTTCCAGGTCTTTCAATTGAAGTTCGTAGTCAATGATTTCTTTGTCGCGGACGGGATTTACGCTTCCGTCTACGTGTGTCACATTGTCGTCATCGAAGCAACGGAGTACGTGGATAATTGCGTCTGTTTCACGGATATTGGCAAGGAACTTGTTTCCCAGTCCTTCACCTTTGCTTGCGCCTTTCACCAGTCCGGCGATATCTACGATTTCTACAGTTGTAGGAACAATTCGTTGGGGGTGCACCAATTCAGCGAGTGCGTTCAGACGTTCGTCAGGAACAGTGATTACACCTACATTGGGTTCAATTGTACAGAAAGGGAAATTTGCCGCCTGTGCTTTCGCATTCGACAAACAGTTGAAAAGTGTCGACTTACCCACGTTCGGTAGTCCTACAATACCACATTGCAATGCCATATTAATCTATTATTTCTTTTATTATCAATGATTTATACAAATGAACAACGATTTGGCAACAATGTCCGGATAAATAAAGAGTATTTGTTGCCGGGCTGCTCATTGTAGTTTGCAAAGATAATACTTACTAATCGAAATTACCCCAATTTCGTAGAACAAAATAAGTTTGTCCATTAAAAATCAATTTTTAAGCTAACGAAGAAAACGTGGTATGCTTTCTGTCTTTAAAAAACAGATAAAACGATATCAATGTCTCTTTCAATGTAGACTTCATCTGTTTTTTTAGTAATGAGCCAGCTAAATGTTGTTTTAAAAAGATGCAAAGGCTCATTTGTTTTGTCTTTATCATTTACTTATGATATTTATTCTCTTTATATAATTAATTATATT